>JANMSY010000101.1:0-11587 GCA_031389865.1 Anaerolineales bacterium
ATCCATCGAAGCGGAGAAATCGCAGTACGATTTCAGGCGCTCGAGGATCTTGTCATATTCGAGAACGTGCAGGGTTTTCGTGTCCATTGCGAGGGGAATTATACCCAGTGCGGTTACAAATTGCGCTTTTTCATAGACGGAGAGCGCAATTTGTAACCGTGGGCATTATATATCAACCCTTCGAAACAGTTCAGGATAATCTCCAATTCTCCAGTCTCTACTCTCTACTTGGAAGCACTCAAAGTTTGTTGGTCAATAAGCTCAAGCCGCCGTCCTCGGCGGCGGCGCTTTTCGAGTAAATCCTGCGCCGAGGACGGCGCAGGGAGCAAACTCAATTTTTCAATCCAGCCAAGCATCACGGCGACTCCCAGAGAACCTACTTCTGCGACTACGAATTACTCACTCCAAAAGGTATAATTCCCCAATCTCATTCCAGGAAAAAACATGCGCCGCTATTTACTTTTCACTGTATTCATCTCAGGCATGACCACGCTCGCCGCGGAACTTGCGGCAGGGCGCCTGATCGGCAATGTATTCGGCACCAGCAACATTGTTTGGACAAGCATAATCGGCCTCATACTTATCTATCTTACACTTGGATATTTTATCGGCGGTAAATGGGCCGATGCCAACCCAACGCCCGCAGCAATGTATCGCGCGCTGGCATGGGGCGCGTTCACGCTGGGACTCGTCCCATATATAGCGGCACCCGTTCTCAAGGCGGCTGCGACTGCTTTTGAAGTGCTGCAGGTCGGCATATTGGGTGCGTCCTTTATTGCAGTGCTGGTCCTGTTCAGTGTTCCGATCACACTGTTGGGAACGATCTCCCCGTTTGCGATCCGCCTTTCAGTAGATGACATGTCACGAGCTGGACAAATCTCAGGTCAGATCTATGCCATTTCCACGCTGGGCTCGTTTATCGGGACATTTCTTCCCACGCTTGTCACCATCCCTGCGATTGGCACGACGAGAACATTTCTATTGTTCAGTCTTGTTTTGTTATTCGTCGCGCTGGCAGGGCTGGGAAAATTCGCCAGCCGAAGTGCGATGCTCAAACACCTATGGATGCCACTGGTGATCGCTGTCATCGCCATACTGGCCTCAGGTCAATCACTTAAGAACAATTCAGGTCAAATTTACGAAACCGAATCAGCATACAACTATATTCAGGTGGCGGAACAAAATGGTTTCACAATATTGAGATTGAATGAAGGACAGGGGGTTCACTCGATCTATCATCCTGACATTCTGCAATACAATGGTCCATGGGATCAATTTCTTGTCAGCCCGTATTTTTATGCAAACCGCAAACCCTCTGATGTCGAGCGCGTTGCAATTATTGGGCTTGCCGCGGGCACGACCGCTAGACAGTTCACAGCGGTGTATGGTGACATCCAAATTGATGGATACGAGCTTGATCCAAAGATCGTCGAGGTGGGTCAAAAATACTTTGGCATGACGATGCCCAACCTGAATATTTACATCGGCGATGGACGGCTTGGACTCGAACAGAGTCCCTACAAATATGACATCATCGCTGTGGACGCGTACCGCCCTCCCTATATTCCTCCACACATGACAACCCAGGAATTCTTCCAGATTATCGCATCCCACCTGACCGACGATGGGGTACTGACCATCAACAGCGCCAGCGTCCCCGGCGACAGGCGGCTCATCAATGGACTCGCCACCACCATGGGGACAGTCTTTCCGTCCATTTACACCATGGATATCCCCGGCACCTTGAATACAATGATCTTTGCCACCAAACAGCAAACACAGGTAGAGAACTTCGCGTCGAATTTTGTTGCACTTTCACAGGATCCCAGTGTACATCCCTTGTTGATTACGACCATGGGAACCACCTTTGCCAATCTCAAACCGGGCTATGAGACGACGACCGTCTTCACTGACGATCACGCGCCGATTGAGTGGATCGTGAATGACATGATGGTGCGCTTTATCCTGGGCGGCGGGACGGAATATTTACAATGAACCATAAATCCACCATCCTCTCCTGGCTCGTTACCATACTTGTTCCCCTGGCCCTGATCGGGCTTGCCATTCGCGTCCTGCTTTCCCCCGTTTTTTATAGGACCGAATACAACATGCCATACTTTCCTGCTGATGAGTATGGATTTACCAGGGAAGATCGCTTGAAGTGGGCTCCCTATGCCATAAATTATCTCGTCAACAATGCGGATATTTCCTACCTCGGCGATCTCCGATTCGAAGATGGAACACCTCTCTACGATGAGAGACAGTTGAGTCATATGGAGGATGTCAAGCGCGTGACACAGGGCGCCCTGCGGGTCTGGTATGTCTCGCTGGCATTGCTTGCCGCGCTGGGGGCCTGGGCATGGTATGGGACGTGGTGGCGGGCCTATCTTCTGGGGTTAATGCGCGGCGGCTGGCTGATGGTGGGACTCGCAGTCACGATCGGTCTGATCGTCCTGGTGGGTATGGCGGTCAATCCCAACGTCTTTGATGTATTCTTCGCCGCGTTTCACAGCCTGTTCTTTGAAGGCGACTCGTGGTTGTTCCTTTATTCAGATACGCTCATCCGCCTGTTTCCCATCCGGTTCTGGCAGGATGCGTTTTTACTCGCCGCAGTCGTTGCCCTGGGAGGCGGCGTTGCACTCGGTTTGGGGTTAAAACCAAAAAGTGATGATGTATAATCGCGCCTGAGGAGAATTGGAGAATGCCAGAGACAATATCGCTTGAGAACAGGGTCGCCGTGGTGACAGGCGGATCACGCGGCATTGGTCGTGCCGTGGCGCTGGAACTTGCCTCACGCGGCGCAGCAGTGGTAGTGAATTACAACAAGTCGTCCGCGGCCGCCGACGAAGTGGTGAAAAAGATCGAAGAGGCAGGTGGGAAAGCGGCTGCCTTTCAGGCGGATGTCTCCAATTTCAAACAGGCTGAAGCGCTCATCAAATTTGCAATTGAGAAATTCGGCGATCTGAGCATCCTGGTGAATAACGCTGGCATCACAAAGGACATGGTCATCATGATGATGTCCGAAGCTGATTGGGATGCAGTCATCACGACCAATCTCAAATCCACATTTAATTGCTCCAAGGTGGCGGTCAAACACATGATGCGCAAACGATATGGGCGCATCATCAACATGGCCTCAGTTGCCGGCCAAATGGGCAATCCTGGTCAAACCAATTACTCCGCGTCCAAAGGCGGACAGATCGCATTCACAAAATCACTGGCGCGCGAGATCGCGGCCCGTAATATTACGGTCAACGCGGTCGCGCCCGGCTTCGTGGATACTGAGATCCTCGATGCCATGCCGCCTGAGACGTTGGAAGCTGCGCTGAAACTCGTGCCGCTGGGACGCAAAGGCAAGCCTGAAGAGATCGCGTACGCAGTCTGCTTCCTGGCTTCAGACCAGGCCGCGTTCATCACCGGGCAAGTCCTGGGCGTGGATGGCGGCGTGGCGATGATGTGAGAATAATTATGTCATTGTGAGGGCGCCTTTTGCCCGAAGCAATCTCCTCAACTTTTTGAGATGGCTTCGCTCACAGCTTTATTCTGAGCTGGTCGAAGGGTTCGATCGCAATGACGGGAGTTATAACAATGTCATACACAAATGCACAAGGCAAAACCACGGTTGCACCGGATGTGCTGGTCACCATCACGCGGCTCTCGGCGTTGAGCGTTCCCGGCGTCAGTCGCATGGCAAACGTGACAGGCGGTGTGAATCGTCTCTTTAAGAGAGGCGTGCATGATGGAGTGCGTCTCGAAGTAAAGGACAATACTGTTTTCGCAAACCTGTATCTTATCCTCAAGAACGACGTGAATATCCGTGAAGTCAGCCGCAACGTGCAGCATCAGGTTGCACGCGCGCTACAGGAAATGGTCAGCATGGATATTGGCGAGATCGAGATCCATATTGAGGATATAGATTACGATGATGAGGCAAAGCCTGCATGAAACCCCGCACCAGGGCACGCTCGATTGCCCTGCAAGTACTTTATGAAGTTGATATGGCAAATCATCCTCCAGGCGATATTTTGAAACTTCGGCTGGAGGAATCTCCGCTATCCGATGACCTGGCCGAGTTCGCCCGACAGATCGTCTTTGGCATCCTTCCCCTCACCCAGACTCTTGATGAACTCATTGCGAAATATGCGCCCGAGTGGCCTCTTGAGCAGATCGCTGCGATAGACCGCAACGTCCTGCGCATGGCACTGTGGGAATTCGCTGTCTATCGTGAGACACCGCTCAAGGTTGCCATCAACGAAGCCGTGGAACTGGCAAAATTATTCGGCTCTGATTCAGCGCCGCGCTTCGTCAATGGCGTGCTCGGTGCACTGGCTGACCATCAGAGCGAAATTCAACAGACAATTCAAAAGTCATAGATTATGGAAATTCTCGGAATCGGCGTGTCTGAACTCGTTTTCATCCTGCTTATCGCCATCATCGTCCTTGGTCCCAAGGATATGCAAAAGGCTGGCAAAACAGCCGGACGCTGGCTCAACCAATTTGTAAAATCGGATGGCTGGAAGGCTCTGCAACGCGCCTCCAAGGAAATCAAAAGTCTGCCCACCAATCTGATGCGGGAAGCGAATATGGAAGAGTTGCAGAACGTGACAAGGGACATCCGCAATAACATCGAACCGCGCCCCCGTCCGTCCGTTTCTGGACCCAGCCGCAGCGTGCCTCCGTCAAACGAGCCAAAGACTTCCCCGCAGCCGCCAGCTGAAAGCTCCAGCGAGACTGACAACACACAACAAAAATGAACACATTCTTCCAGGCACTCTGGCGGGTCATTACCTTTCCGTTCGTTCTGATCTTCAACATTATCAGCCTCCCCTTTCGGTTGATCCAAAAGGGCATCCAGTTCCTCAACATGGATGTGGAAGACCGTCCCATTCTGGATACATTTACAACGCTCGCGTCTGAACCCGAGGCACGTGCCGGTCTCTGGGACCACATCGAAGCACTGCGCATGCACCTCTTTCGCATGCTCATTGGTCTGGCCATCGGAGTAGGAATCTCATTTTATTTCACGGTGCCCTTGATGGAATATCTCTCCAGTCCAGTAGGTGGGCTCGAAAAATTGCAAGCCATCCAGGTTACCGAGGAGATCGGTGTATTCATGCGTGTGGCCCTCACCAGCGGAATTGCCCTCATGCTTCCGTATATCGCATTCGAGATCTGGCTTTTCGCTGCGCCGGGTCTGAGAGCCAAAGAGAAAAAGAATACGCTGTTTGGAATTCCACTCGCAACAATCCTTTTCCTGGGTGGCATGGCTTTTACCTTCTATGTGCTATTACCGTCTGCGCTGCCATTCCTGGGCGGCTTCACAGCCATCGCCCAAAACTGGACGGCTGGTGAATATTTTGGTTTCATCACCGGTTTGATGATCTGGATCGGCATCTTCTTTGAATTCCCACTGGTGATTTACCTGCTAACCTCCATAGGGATCGTACAGCCTACTGCGCTCCGGAAACAATGGCGGCTGGCAATCGTTGTCATTGCGATCATCGCCGCAGCCGTCACGCCGACCATTGATCCGGTCAACATGGGGCTAGTCATGCTGCCCATGTCGTTATTGTATTTCATCAGCATTGGCATGAGTTACATCGCCTACGCCGGGCGACGCAAAAACATGCTACAGGCGGAAGAATCCATTTAACGGAATCAGGCATCGGCCTGGAACGCCTGCGTTGAGCAGGGTCGAAACGAAGCGTTGAGGAGAGAGTATGAAATCACGTTCCTTTTTTTCGCGTCGCATTTTAGTATTCATCGTGATCCTGGCACTTGGCAGTCAGGCATGTGCCATCACCCTGATGGAGTGGCCCTTTTCCGGAACACCGGCTGCACCAACCACTCCGCTCCCCAGCGGACCCACACCCACGCCCGCACCGCGCGCCGAAGTA
Source organism: Anaerolineales bacterium (assembly GCA_031389865.1). Classification (GTDB taxonomy): domain Bacteria; phylum Chloroflexota; class Anaerolineae; order Anaerolineales; family Villigracilaceae; genus Defluviilinea. The sequence goes on from JANMSY010000101.1 coordinate 5,898, forward strand.
AAGTTCACCGTCCGCCTGCCGGAAGCGCTTCAGCCAAATGAAGTGCTCGCCCTCAGTGTGCTGGATGAGGTGACAGGGCTCGCGCTCAATGCAGTGGATTATCAAATGACCGCCGTGGATACGATCACGTACGCAGCCACTCTTGCCATCCCCGATCATGCCATCATCAAATATCGTTATCTCAGGCGCGGGCCAGCGCTGATCGTCGAGGATAGCAACATAGACGCGTCCATCCGTTACCGGCTGGTTCACGTGAACGGGCCCACCCAAATTGTGGATACGGTCAATAGTTGGTCAGATAAACCGGTAAATACCATGTCGGGGAATATTTTTGGCACAGTTGCAAATGCAGAGAACAGCGCGCCGATCCCTGGCATCATGGTGAACGCGGGTGGCGTCCAGACCCTGACGGATTCTGCCGGGCGCTTCGAGTTGATCGGCCTGCGGGGCGGAGATCACAACGTTGTTGCGTATTCATTGGATGGCACATTTCAAACCTTCCAACAGGGCGCGACCGTTGCTGAAAATCAGGGCACACCTGTTCAGATCCAGATGAGACCTGCGCCGCTGGTGAATATTATCTTCACGGTTTCGGTCCCTGATTCCACGCAACGAGGCGTGCCGCTGCGACTGGCTGGCAATCTTTTGCAGCTTGGCAATACCTTTTCTGATCTGCATGGCGGCTTGAGCACAGTTGCCGATCGCATGCCTGTGCTTACGCAGCTACCTGATGGACGCTATTCCGTTTCGCTGTTCCTGCCGGTCGGCGCGCACGTTGAATACAAATACACGCTCGGTGACGGCTTTTGGAATGCAGAGTTCACATCCACCGGCCAATATATGACGCGTCATTTGATCGTCCCCGCGCAAAACATGACCGTTGAAGATGTGGTTCAATCATGGCAGGCAGGGCCCAACGCACCGATCCTGTTCGAGGTGACTGTGCCTCAGGATACACCTACAGGTGATACGATTTACATTCAATTTAATCCATACGGCTGGACACCGCCCCTTCCCATGTGGGCAAAAGGCAACAACCAATGGGCGTATAAGCTGTATGGCCCCCTGAACATTGTGGGGTCGCTCAGTTACCGCTATTGCCGCAATGCGCAATGCAATTCGGCGGACGACGCCCAGACTGCAGGCGAAACAGCACATGGACATACCGTGCTGCCCAGCCTTGCCCCACAGGATATCTTCGATGTCATCAAGAAATGGACTTGGCCGCATGAGGCAGCGACCCCAACCCTGGTTTCAGCGAACATCCCCTCTCGCGGTACGGGTTTCTTCGCGGGCATTGAGCTTCAACCCTACTACGATCCAGGCGCCGTTGCCTTCAATTCACCTGCCCTGCAAAACATCCAGGCTCTTGGTTCAAACTGGGTGATCGATACGCCCACATGGACGTACTCGCGCACGAATCCTCTCATCTTTTCCTCGCAGCCGGGCAAAGACCCGTTCTGGTCAGATACAGTTACTTCGATCACACAGGCCCGTGCCATCAATCTAAATGTTGCGCTGTTCCCACAGCCGCGCTTTTCCACCAACGCAGATGACTTCTGGAAGTCGGCGCCGCGCGATTCAGGCTGGTGGGACAACTGGTTCAATCACTACCGCGCCTTCGCCGTCCACTATGCGGATCTAGCGAGTCTGGCCGGCGCGCAGGCAGTCATCATCGGCGGAGATTGGATCGCCCCGGCACTCCCCTCAGGGACGCTTGCAGATGGCACCCCAAGCGGAGTTCCAGCCGACGCGGAGACGCGCTGGAAGAATATCATTGCAGAAGTACGCCAGCATTTCCGCGGCAATGTTCTATTTGCCCTGCCCTACACTACAGCAGCTGTAGTTCCACCGGTCAGCGTATTGACAGATACCGATGGCGTATATCTACTATGGTACGCCAGGCTGACAGATTCGGCGAATCCCAACAAGGCCGAGCTGCTTGCCGAAGCGGGACGCCTGCTCGATGAGAATGTTGCGCCCGTTCAAATACAGGTCAACAAACCTTTCATCATTGCGCTGTCCTATCCATCATCCACGTATTCGGCTAGCGGATGCATTCCCAACGGCAGCGGCGGCTGTTCCGATTGGAGCGCGCTCAACCGTCCGAATCCAGATCTGAGCACAGTCAACCTGGACATCCAGCAACAGTTCGATATCTATGATGCCATGTTCAACGCGGTCAACGCGCGCTCGTGGGTCAGCGGATTTGTCAGCCGAGGCTACTTTCCGCCTGTGGCCCTGCAGGACAAGTCTGCATCCATTCACGGCAAACCAGCTGCTGATCTGCTCTGGTACTGGTTCCCGCGGCTGCTGGGGAACATTAAGTAAAAAATGTCGTTGCGAGGGCGATGATTGTCCGCCCGAAGCAATCTCATCGAATTGGAGATCGCTTCGTCGCTACACTTCTCCTCGCAATGACATAAAGATGGAAGAGGTGTTCATTTGTGAGCGTCTCTTTGCTTATTAACCCGTGTTCCATACCCTGCACGGTCACTATATGATATTGTCATTCCTAATTCGCTGGAGGATCAATGAAAAAAGTTGGAGTCTTTCTAAAGCGGGGGTTGATCGCGATGCTGGTGCTTGCACTGGTTGCAGCCGCGGGTGGGACCTATTATTTCAAAAGCCATCTACCCAATACTGTTGCACCACAATCGTTCCCGCAAATTGATGGGGAGATTCAACTCGCTGGGCTGGAGGGCTCCGTGGATATTTATCGTGACAGCATGGGCATCCCCAATATCTATGCAGCCTCCGCGCATGATCTGTTCTTTGCACAGGGCTATATCCACGCCCAGGATCGTTTCTGGCAGATGGATGCGTGGCGGCATATCGGTTCAGGTACGCTTTCAGAAATGTTCGGCAAGGGACAGCTCGAAACCGATACATTCCTTCGCACCCTTGGCTGGCGCCTCACTGCCGAAAAGGAATACGAGGAACTTGATGCAGAATCGAAATCGATCATCAATGCCTACACAGAAGGCGTAAATGCCTATCTGCAGGATCACGACACAACCGCGGTGAGTCTTGAATACGCTGTGCTTGGTTTGCTGAGCCCCGATTACAAGATCGCCAAATGGACTCCGATCAACAGCCTTACATGGGGCAAAGCCATGGCATGGGATCTGCGCAGCAACATGGGCGAAGAGATCGAGCGCGCCGTTCTGCTAAAAACATTGACTCCCGAACAGGTCGCTCAATTATTCCCCGCCTATCCTGAAGATCATCCCGTGATCGTGAATACGATTGAGGAAAAGGCGTCGACGGTCGAGGGTCAAACGTCACAAGCTGAATCAGAACTTCAGTTTTCGGCCTTTGACTTTAAGCCTCTTGCGGATAAGGTTGCTCTTCTGGATGAAGTATTGGGTCCCAAAGGCGATGGAATTGGTTCCAACTCCTGGGCGATTTCCGGCGCGCGCACAACAACGGGCATGCCGCTCTTTGCGAACGATCCGCATCTCGGAATTCAAATGCCATCCATCTGGTATCAGGTCGGTTTGCACTGCGTGCCAAAAACGGATGAGTGTCCTTATGAAGTTACAGGTTTTTCCTTTGCAGGCGTGCCCGGTGTGGTCATCGGTCATAATGACCGGGTGGCCTGGGGCTTCACCAATACGGGCCCGGATGTAATGGATCTGTACATTGAAAAAGTAAATCCTGAAAACCCCGATCAATATGAAGTCAACGGCCAGTGGGTGAACTTTGAAACCCGGGCTGAAATGATCAATATTGTGGGTGGTGATCCTGTTGAATTTACCGTGAAATCAACCCGCCATGGACCGGTCATCTCCGAAGTCTATGGGCCGTTGAAAAACGCAGGTGATCCGCAGGATGAAGAATTCGAGGCGTTCAAAGACCGCGCAGGCATCAACCTGCCTGAAAATTATGTTATTGCCCTCAAGTGGACGGCGCTGACTCCATCCACACCGTTCAGGGCGATCTGGGGATTTGACAGGGCACAGAACTGGGACGAATTCCGTGAAGCGGCTCGCAACTTCCATGTCCCCGCACAGAATCTTCTGTTCGCAGATGTGGAAGGCAATATTGCCTATCAAATGCCCGGTGATATTCCCATCCGCGCAAAAGGCGATGGCTCGGTCCCGGTGCCCGGCTGGACGGATGAATACGAATGGACAGGCTTCGTCCCGTTTGAAGATCTGCCGTATTCATTCAACCCGCAGGAAGGCTATATTGCCACGGCCAATAATCGGGTTGCGCCCGTTGATTATCCAAACTTCATCACGAACGACTGGGACTATGGCTTCCGCGCGCAACGCATTGTGGATATGATCGAAAGCGCACCGGACAAAATTGACATTGCCGATATGCAATCCATGCAGGGCGACTCGTTGGATGCAAATGGTCCCGTCTTCGTTCCGCTCCTGACCGGGATGGAGTACAAAGCGCCCTCGCCGAACGCGGCAGTTGCCATGGACCTGCTGAGCAAGTGGGATTTTCAGGACCGCGCTGACTCGGCAGGTGCGGCTGTGTTCAATGCCTTCTGGCGTCACTTTCTGCAAAATACATTCAACGATGAATTGCCCGAGCGCTACTGGGTCGATGGCGGCTCACGCTGGAATGAGATCATGCGCCACATGGATGAAAACAGCGCATGGTGGGATGATGTATCCACGACAAATCAGGTGGAGACGCGCGACGACATCATAAAGAAATCCTTCGAAAAGGGTGTTACCGAACTGGAAAGGATTTTTGGCAAGGAACCTTCGAATTGGAATTGGGGTGAAATGCACGCGGCCACGTTTAGAAATGGCACGTTGGGCGAATCAGGCGTTGGGTTGATCGAAGCGCTGTTCAACCGCGGGCCTTATCCTACAGGCGGCGGCGATGCCATCGTCAATGCAACGGGATGGTCTATCCAGGATGGGTATGAAACCAACTGGCTCCCCTCCATGCGTATGATCGTGGATATGGGTGACCTGAACAACTCAGTCACCGTCCACACAACAGGACAATCGGGTCACGCCTATCACCCACACTATATCGATATGGCTCCCATGTGGGCGAATATGGAATATTATCCGATGTTGTGGAGTGAACAGGCGGTCACCCAGAATACGGAAGGGCATTTGGTTTTACAACCGAAATGAATATATGTAGGGGCACGATATATTGTGCCCCTACTTTTTTGTTTTAAAAGCCACCCATGAAAAGCACACCACACCCATATAACTAAAGCCCAGGTCAACGAGATCGAAACTGCGGCTGGCAAAATATTGTTGTGAGAATTCTTCGAGACCAATCAACAGGATGAGGATCAAGCCACACTTAACGGCGAGCCGTTTTCGGCTTTGGTCCGGAAATGCACGGAAGAGGGTCAGGTTGATGAGCAAAGCCAGGATCCCATACAGGGTGAAATGTCCCACCTTGTCGCCCAGGGGAAAATTATGGAGAAAACCAAGATAGCGAGATAGAACTCCGGCATCTGCTGCAACGATGATCAGAATAATGAACAATGTGAAGAGAATCGCCAGCCACTTCATAGTTAAAAAAACAGGGCGGTTATTCCCGCCCTATTTTAGTATCTCACAAGTGAAATCCTTGTTTTTTGTACAAGAATTTTTCACCACGAAGGGCACAAAGTGTCACGAAGGTTTTTCCAAATGATTTTCCTTTGTGTTCCTTCGTGACCTTCGTGGTTGAATCCTTTTTGGTTTCGGCTTGTCCGA
>JANMSY010000125.1:0-6927 GCA_031389865.1 Anaerolineales bacterium
TGATGACTAACCAAAAGGACGGCGTACCACCCTTTCCCCTTTGATGATACGCCGTCCCAGTCTCTGGTCTCGACACCTGCACTTGCGCCAGGCCGTCTCGCCCCGACGGGCTCGTGGCCCGAACGGGGTACAAGTGTACGTCCTCAAAAACCATTCGGGCTACTCGACCACCAAGTCTCTACAACTTCGCGAACCTGCTCACCACCTTGGCTGGCGTGGCTGGACGATCCATCACGCCGCCCTGGTGAACCAGGATGGGTGTATCCAGTTTTGTATAAGGCGTTTCCAGGTATGCCTGGCCCGTCAGGAATCGTTCGGCATCGATCGCGCAGGAGGTGACGAAGCCGATGCGCTCACCATCCGCATTCATCACGGGGTCGCCGTTGTGCGCCATGCGGACGCGCTGTTCGTCGAAGCGGAAGCGGATGACTGTGCCCTTGCGTTCCTTTTCCCGGGCAACATACGCATCGCGGCCGATGAACCACGGCTTGTACGGCTTGACGTATGAACCGAACCCGCCTTCAGCCACGCCTAAATCTCTCACTGGTGGTTGAGTAGCCCCGTGTTCGTCGGGGCGTATCGAAACCCCGGAGCCCAATCCCATTTCGTGACCATACAACGGCAGGCCAGCTTCCGTACGCAGTGAGTCGCGCGCGCCCAGGCCGATCGGCTTAACGCCGAACTGCTCGCCTGCCTTCATCACCGCCACCCAGAAGTCCGCGGCGCGCTCGGGGTGCACGAACAACTCGAACGCCATCTTCTCGCCGGTATAGCCGGTGCGCGAGACGATCAGGTCAAAGCCGCCGACTTTCGCATCGCATAACTCGGTGCGCTTCAACTTCATGATGCGCGCCTTCGTCTTATCGTCCACGCCCATCGCCAGCAGCGTGTCGCGGCTCTTCGGGCCCTGCAGGGCGATGTCCACTCTCATATCGGAACCAGATTTCGGGTCGCGCAGGTTGCGGATGTCGGCGTTGTAGCCATACGTCCGCGCCCACGGCCGGGCGTTGTCAATGCAGACCCTGCCATCGCGCACGCTCTCCAGCCATGTGCGGTCCTTGTCATCGTTCGAGGCGTTCACGACCACGAGATAGTTATCCCAGCCGCGGCGATAGACAAGCGTATCGTCGATCACATCCGCATCGGGCGTGAGGAAATGCGTGTACAGCGACTCGCCCGCTTGCAGCCCGCCGCAGTCATTTCCGCAGACCGTATCCAGGAACGAGGCCGCGTCCGCGCCGCGCACATCATAAACACCCATGTGACTCACATCGAACAGTCCCGCCGCGTGGCGCGTGGCAAGATGCTCCTCGAAAATGCCGCTGTACTGCACGGGCATTTCCCAGCCTGCAAATGGGACCATGCGGCCGCCCAGATCCCGATGGAGCTGGTTCAGCTGAGTCTTTTTCAGCTCGCCCTCCGATTTGTTCCACACGAAGGACGGCAGCGCCTCCTTCTGGACCTCGGAACTGATCCCGATAAAGTAAGGCTTATCCGCGCTGACAGCTTTGCCCTGTACGGACGGGCTGCTGCCCGCGCCTACCTTAATCCTGGCCCGTTTCACCTGCTCGACAACAAACGGACCCGGCAGCCGCTTGGCGCTGAAATCCTTCTGGCCATCCAGCATGAACGATGTGTATCCATCCGAGAGATCGCGCAGCCAGGTAGCAACCAGCGCTGCCTTCTTGACGGGGATCAGCAGCTGATAGGTCTGATCATCCACGTTGACCAGCGCGCCCCGCACAACACCCCTGGGCGTTGCGAGTGTTGTCGCCTGGCTCTGTCCCTTCTGCAATGCAGAAAGGTCAGAGGACGCAGCATAATCCAATACCTGCCGTGCGCGTGCACCGCTCAATTCAAAGACCGCGTTGTCCCGCGCCTTGACCGCGTCATCAACGTAATAGAAATGTGGATAGCCACTCTTTTTGTACCTGAAGTCAATGCCCGCTTTTTCAGCCAGCTTGCGCACCCTCAATTTGGCATCGTTCATGGTATTGAAATCCAGCTTGGCGCGGCGGGCGCGGCCCTTACGGACGGTATCCACGGCATGGGGTGCACAGGCCAGCAGCACATCTGCCATGATGTTGGTCAGTTCGCGCGTGGACTTCTCGTTGAAGCCGCGCTGTGTGATCCACGGCGTGCCAAGGCGGATGCCCGAGGGATCCTGCGAATTCCTGTCGCCGGGGATGGTATTGCGATTGACCACAATGCCGACGATATCCAGAATGCGCGCGGCCTGGTCACCGCTGAGGGCTGTGCCATCCTCACCTGTGATCGTGGTGACATCTACATTTACCAGATGGGTATCCGTGCCGCCAAACGGGACGCGCAGCCCGCGCTGCTTGAACTGGTCGGCCATCGCTTTGGCATTCGCGACCGTCTGCTCCTGCAGCTTCCGGAACTGACGGGTCTGGGCGAGCTTGAACGTCAACGACAATGCGGCGAACACATTGACATGAGGTCCGCCCTGCTCACCCGGGAAGACGGCCTTATCAATTTTCTTCGCAATGGCCGCGTCGGTGGTCAGCAACACTGCCCCGCGCGGGCCATCCAGACTCTTGTGCGTGGTGGACATGACCACATGCGCAATGCCAACTGGCGAAGGAACCACACCCGCGGCGACGAGCCCACCGATGTGCGAAATATCTGCCAGGAAATACGCGCCGACTTCATCGGCAATGGCACGGAATTTCTTCCAATCGGGAACCCATGAATAGGAGGAATATCCCGCGATCAGCAGTTTTGGTTTTGCTTCGAGTGCCTGCGCGCGGATTTTGTCGTAATCAAGTTTTTCATTTTCGTCCACAGTGTAATGGACAGCCTTGAACCATTTGCCTGAGCGGTTGACCGACGAACCATGGGAGAGGTGTCCGCCATGCAGCAGATTGAGTCCCATCACGGTTTCGCCGAGGCCGATCAGCGCCTGATAGACCGCGTTGTTGGCCGGTGCTCCGGAGAGAGCCTGAACGTTGACATAGATCTGGTCAGCTGTGAATCCGTTGGCGGCGAACGTCTCTGCCGCGCGGCGGCGGGCCAGTGACTCGACCACGTCTGCATATTCCACGCCCTTGTAATAGCGCGGGTCACCGTTGCGGCGATAATCGCCTAAACGCGCCGGATAATCCAAAATTTCCTCTTCGGACATCCAGCGCGTCTCTTCCTCGGGGTAGCCTTCAGCGTAGATGTTCTGGAAGGCGGATGATAATGCCTCGCGAACCGCCTTCGGTGCAGTGGATTCAGAGGGGACCAGGATCAACTTGCGGGCCTGTCGCTCTGCCTCGAGCTGCGTCAATTCATAAACATCACGATCGAGCTTGGCGAGGTCGCCGCGGAATAAGTAATCGGACATAGTGTAATCTCCTTGAATTGTTATGCTGAGGAGCGCGAAGCAGCTTCTCTCCCGGGCCCAGACTCTTCGCTCTGCTCAGAGTGACATGTATTTGGGGTATTGTAAGACATCTGAATTGTAGGACGGGAAGGGGCAAGGGTCAAGTGAAAAATGACACGTTCCACATGGGAGGGTAGAGCAGCTGTGCTACCCTCCCATGTGGAGATGAAATATTTCATTCCAGTAATGATCGATGGATTTTGGGCTAGCAGGGTTATCCCGATCTTCTGCCCATTTTATGGGATTATTCTGAATATATTTCTGTATATATTCAAATTCACGGTCATTGCGAATAATTCGGTCATAAAAGCTTTGCTGCCAGACAGGCACTCCCACAAGACCTCGCAATTTATTTACCCGCGTCGCGGCTGTTGTTTTAAATGCGCCGATAATATTGCTTAGGGTTTCATATTTTGGATTTACATTGTTTTTCCACGTCCCGGGATGTAAACGGTACGAACCTTCTCCCTTTATGCAAACAATGCCATGAATATGGTTGGGCATTACAACAAATTCATTCAATTCAATATCGGCAAATACATCCAACACGGATTGCCATGCAGATTCAACTGCTAATTTTCGATTGGAGTGTTCAAATAAAAACTCCCTGTCCTTTGTACAGGCGGTGACGAAATATGCGCCTGGCATTGAATAATCGTAATGGGGCAGACGTGTAGCTTTTCGTTCGCGATGCGGTTTCATAATAAAAATTATACATTCAACATTGTAAGGAAGGCAGCTGCCCTTCCTTACAATTCCAACACAATGATCTTCCCTGTGGTTCCATCAAGCCTGATTTTTTGTCCGTCCTTCAAACGTGTCGTTGCCTGATGCACACCCACCACCGCAGGGATTCCATACTCCCGCGCCACAACTGAGCCGTGCGTCATCATTCCGCCCACCTCGGTGATCAGACCGCCTGCGGCCATAAAAAGCGGAGTCCAGGCCGGGTCGGTGCCCGGGCAGACCAGGATTTCGCCGGGCGCAAGCTGACTCTCATGGGGATTAAGAACCACATGGACGATGCCCTCCACCACACCCGGCGACACCGGGCTGCCTGTGATGACATTGCCTGTATCCGTTTCTGCGCCGAGGCCTTCGTAAAAGGCGCGGCCGTCACTGACCAGGACGCGCGGGACCTGCCTGCGCCGCGCTTCACGTTCATACGTGGCACGCCGCCCGGCAATGAGGGTTTTCCAGTCACCGAACTCATGGTGTGCAAGCGCATCCAGTTCGCGGATGTGAAGAAAAACAAGATCATCCCTATTTTCAAGCATGCCTGCCCTGACAAACTCGTCGCCAATGACCAGCAATTCAGCCCGCACAATTCCCATCACGCGGATGGCATAAAACTTGGGTGCTTCGCGTGCGCCCATCAGAGCGCGCACACGGCGGGCCGCGCCTCGTACCAGCTTCTCCTTGAGCCAGCCAGCGGGCTGAATATAGGCAGCCATGGCAAGTTTTTCGATCGCATCCTCAGCACGCTGCGCGCCGCGCGCAAACAAGACATCCGGTGCACGCTCATCGCTGATTTTCAGATAACTTTGCAGAGTCTGCATGATCGGCTCGGGCGCCTCGCCCCAGCGCGGCTGTCCCAGGTCGATCTCGCCCACGCCGCGCATGCCGTAGCGTTCCATGAAACGCGCAAGGACGCCTTGCGCAGCGGAGGGCAGAGTCCCATTCAAGTAAGCGGTGGCAAGCTCAGCTGGCGTAGCTGAGACGAATCGACTCAGCGAGTCGGCGTCCGCACGGATGGCTTTGGCAGTGTCCCACAATGCCAGATCCATTTCAGTGGTCACATTGCGCGGCAGGCCGCGCGTTACTTCCAGCACCAGTGACGCAATGCCATGATCACTCTCAGTGGTCTGCGAGGCCAGCCTGTTCAACAGCGCAAGCGATACCATACCTGGGGCAAAGATCGGCAGGAACCCTGGCATGATCAGTTCAAAGGCACGGATGGTGCTCTTATCACGCAGGAGAACGACACATTCCGCGAGCCGTGCATACATGTCGCCTGCCTGTGAGATCTGCGCAAGTCCGCTGACATGCGCAAGATGCTGCTCAAACTCGTCGCGTGCCTTTTCGGGGTTGCTGATCGTGTGTGCAAAGCGCGGAAGTAACGGCAGGAAAAATCCCAACAAACGCCTGAGGGTGCTGAACTTGATTTTCCCACTGCCGGCCTGAAGGCGCGCATCCTTCACCAACTGTGTCAGGATATTGGCCGTACTGGGCTCGAGCATTGGAAGAACCGTTTTATAGATCCGCCCTCCGATCGGGTTGCGCACCAGACCGTCGAGTCGTACCCACAGGCGTTCGCCCGCGGTTCGGACAAAATCTATATTTTCATGATTCAACCTGAAGCCGAAAAGCGCCGCAGCACCCGCCAGCACCAGCCGAATACTATCCTGCCCCAGGGGCGTGATCGGTTGCAGCATCCCCTGCACCGCACCGAATGAGAACCACACTTTGAGCGGGTCAGGTGACTCTTCAGGAACAGGATACAGGGATGTAATGGCGCGCGATTGTAAAACATACAGATTTCCATCTGCAAAGGCCCACTCGATATCCTGTGGAAAGCCATATTCCTTTTGGATGGATTGGCCAAGCTCTGCAAGCTGGAGAATTTCTTCATCTGAAAGTGCCTGCCGTGTGGATGCATCCTCCTGCATCGTTTCCACGCCGCCGCCTGTTTTGCCACGAGTGGATATTTCCTTCGCCCCCAGCGTTTTACTGCGAATCACACTGCTCAGAGTATCCACCACATAGTGATCTGGCTCCACCTGCCCCGAGACGAGCGCTTCGCCTAGCCCAAATGTGGCATCGATGACTATTTCACTACGCAATCCCGTCATCGGGTTGGCGGTAAACAATACCCCCGAAACCTCGCTCTCGACCATCTCCTGCACAACGACAGCCAGCGCCACCTCATCCTGTGGGATATGATTCCGCAGGCGATAGGCGATTGCACGCGCGGTCCATAAACTTGCCCAGCAGTCGATGACCGCTTTTAAGAGGGCTTCCTCACCGATGATATTGAGGTAGGTATCCTGCTGCCCTGCAAACGAAAGGTCCGGAAGGTCCTCCGCCGTGGCAGAAGATCGCACCGCAACGGGAGCCTCCCCAAATTCCGCATACGCGGCACGGATGGCAGACTCACTTTCAGACGGGATGCGGCCCACGGAAAATGCTGCCCGGATCTGCGCGGATGTCTTTTCGAGAGCGCTGGCATCTTCGGCTGAAATATCATTTACCGCCGTCTTCATGGTGGCCAGCCAGCGATTGGCATCCACAAAGGCGCGGTAGGAGTCCGTTGAAATAATAAACCCGCGCGGTACCGGGAAACCCGCGCGGACCAAAAGGGCAAGATTTGCACCCTTGCCGCCTGCAATCGCAAGCGTAATATCTGTCGATGCAAAGGAGAGAATGGTCATCGAACCATTATGACATAAAAAAGATATTGTTCAACCGTCATGGGAGAACTCTATCACGCTCCCAGCGCCGTCCCCGGCCCTGGGAATTTGGAATACCCGCCGGGGACG
>JANMSY010000203.1:0-5275 GCA_031389865.1 Anaerolineales bacterium
TCGACAACAAGCAGCAGGTTCGGGCTGTCGTTAATGACTGCCTGGCCGATGACCGGTTGATGATCTTCCACAACCTGCGCCACGTCCTTCAGAAGCAATCCGTCTGTCCCTTCGACAACCACCTGTGAAAGTTCTTCTGCAGATGAGATCGGCAAAACATGCCAGATCGAAAGCCGCTGGTTGGGGGTATCAATGAACCCACCCGAGCCAGGAGAGGATGCCTGTAAAAAGGTCAGTGGCGACAGCCATAGAGCGTTCCCGGTTGTGCTAATGACCTGGCTGAGTGAAACACCCTGCGCCTGCAAATGCGTCGGGTCCACCAGCACCTGCAGTTGTCGGTCGCGGTTGCCCCAGACCGCCACGTGGGCGACACCTGGCACACCCATCAGGCGGGGCGCAATGGTCCAGCGGGCAAGCACCGATAGATCGAGTAATGACAGATCTTTATCCGTTGAGGAAAGCCCAACGATCATGAATCGGCCTGCCGATGACAAGGGTTGGATCATGACGGGCTTCTTTGCCACCGACGGCAGGATAGCCGCCGCCAGAGCCATACGTTCACCCACCAACTGCCTCGCACGGTTGATATCAGTGCCAGGCTCAAAATAGAGAAAGATGGAGGACAGCCCGGGCAGTGACTTGGATTGAATCTTATCGAGCCAGGGTACGCCAGCCAGCATACTCTGTTCCAATGAAACGGTGACGATCCCCTCCACTTCCTTGGCTGAAAGCCCAAGGGCTTCGGTCTGAACCTCCACATAGGGAGGGGAGAATTCCGGCAGGACATCCACCGGCATCGTGCGAAGCTGGTTAACGCCGGAAACCATCAGCACGATGGCGATAACGACCAGAAGAAACCGATATTGCAGACTTGAATGTATGATCCCGCGCATGGTTGGTACCTCCTTAAACGAAAAGATGAAAAACAACCCGATCTATATTCAGTGAACGATTGTTATGACCTATTCACTTTATCAAAACAGAATGCAAAAAGACGGCCCCATAGGGAGCCGTCGTGTGAATACTGCATAACCACTACATTATTGAATTGAATGATTATGTTAGAAAACCGTTTTTCCCCGATGTGGCTTTGCAAAAGTTCTAAGACCAGGATCAAGGCACATATTCCACACTGAAAACTGTAAAAGGAAGCACCCATGGCAAGACACGGCGTGGGCGGAGTTGTAGGGTGACTCTCTACGGTACAAAGGTCATTAAGGTCGGATTGTTCCGGCAATTGACCTAATGTGAAACCGACCAAGGTCACTAGCAAAATAAATATAAGCCCCCATGCCTTGGGACGCGTGCGTTGTTTTAGGTTCGTCTTTAACTTGTGGGACGGTCGGTACGTATGACGATATGAATTCAACGGAGGCATACCACACCTGTTCAAGCCAATAAGACTAAAATAATGGTTCCGGTGCTGCTTGATGCATACTGCTATGAATCATTAATGCCGGATTAATGGATAATTTTAGTATTATAACTAGTCATTACAAAAATGCAAGGTTCTAGTGAGTCATTCACACAAATGTAACTTTTTGCCGTGATGCTCGGCTGGATTGACAAATCCAGCGCCAGATTCGGGGCAAATGCAGTGTATTTCCTGCATGGACGGGATTTGGCGATCCCTCGTGAACAGGATCACGGCAACTCCCAATGAGCTCGGTCTTACAACTAACCAATTCTTATGTTCACCAACTACTTCATAATCATGACGAAGCTGAGGCTCAATAGTTACAATGTGAACTGGAAATGTCAATTTTGAGGACACGGTTAAGACCCATATCTTATCTGCAGCAACGTCATTGTCTCCTCTTGGAAAACCGCCAAAAACGGAATATCAATCGCCGGGAGTTTAGTAAAATGGTACGCATGCAACCCGCAGGATTTTTGATCATGGGAGTTTCCGGCTCCGGGAAATCCACTCTGGGGTACGCGCTCGCGCAACAGCTGGCATGGGATTTTCTCGATGCGGATGATTTTCACCCTGCAGAAAACATCGCCAAAATGGCGGCTGGCATTCCACTCAATGACTCAGACCGCACGCCGTGGCTTGGCGCGCTGAACGAACGGCTATTATCGACACTGAAGGCTGGTTCTCATCCCGTCCTGGCGTGTTCCGCGTTGAAGGCGAAGTATCGCGCCGAGCTGCTGGCCGGCATGGAGAATATCGCTGTAATTCATCTCAAAGGAAGTTACGACCTGATCAGTTCGCGTTTGTCGATGAGGGCAGGTCATTTCATGAAGTCCGAGATGCTTCAGAGTCAATTCAGTACACTTGAGGAGCCCCAGGACGCGCTGGTTTTGGATGTTGCCATGCCGCTGGGCGATATGCTTGATACAATCAATAAAAAATACTTTATCTCGAAAAGGTCATCGAAGTAAATGATATTGAATTCTTCGTCCGTTGGACCACTGCTCAAACAAATGGGAGAGGTGGGAAAGCGCTTATCTGAGATCGGGGCAACGGAAGGCGCAGCTGGAAATATTTCCATTTGTGTACGCGATACGTTGGAAATTCGTGAGTACTTTCCTCAGTTGCAAATGGTCGATCTGCCGCTGCCAGCGCCGTACCTGGCTGGCGCGACGATCCTTGCCACAGGTTCCGGACGGCGTTTGCGTGATATTGCTGATGGACCCACAGCCAATCTGGCTGCCATCATTATCGAAGACGGCGGGAAAACAGCGAGAATGTTCACGTCCGTTGATTGCCCATTCACACGAGTGACGAGCGAGTTCAACTCACATCTGGCTGTGCACCACGACCAGATGCGATTGCGATCCATCAAGTCGCACGCGGTGATCCACGCGCAGCCCAAGCAGCTTACATTCCTGAGTCACATTTCAAAATACCAGGATGAACAATTCTTCAATTCGCATCTATTGCGCTGGCAACCAGAGACCATTCTCAACTTCCCGGAAGGAATTGGCATTTTGCCTTTTCTTCTCCCGGGTTCCACACACCTGATGCTGGAGACCATGCTCTGCCTGCGGGATCATCAACTTGTGATCTGGTCTCAGCATGGGGTGATGGCGAGGGCGGACGGCTCCATTTTCCATGCGCTGGACCTGGTGGAATACCTCGAAACGGCAGCTCACTATGAGGTTCTGAACCTGTCCACGGGGGAGGCTAGCGCGGGGATCAGCCCTGAGAATATCCGCGCAGTGGCGGATTCGTGGAATGTGAAACAGAAAATTTACTGAATACTTGCGTATAGGCACTTAGTGGCTAGAGGGTTGGGCTGAGTAGCATTGTTTCCAAAATTACTCTCTTTGGGATAACCAAACAGCGACAATTTTCGGCTGAAATGGATGCATGATGTGCATCTGCTTGCAAGACTGTGTGTTTAAGTCTATACTTCGTCCAATCTTTCTACCAAAGGAGAGCAGACCATGGCAACTGTTCGAGATATGATCCGTAAAAAAGGGGACGAAATCTTTGCGATTTCCCCTGAATCGACCGTTTTCGACGCTCTGGCGTCCATGGCAAAGCACAACACGGGGGCATTGCTGGTGATGGTTGGTGACGAGATGGTGGGAATCCTTTCTGAGCGTGACTGCGTTCGCAAAGTGGACCTGAACGGGAAGAGCGCAAGGGATACGACAGTCAGTGAGATCATGACCAGCGAAGTCATCACAGTGAGCTGCGACCAGCCACTGGAGGAATGCATGGCGCTGATGATGGAGAAGGGTATCCGCCACCTGCCTGTGTATGATGATCGGAAATTAATGGGCTTCGTCTCTGTACGCGATGTACTCAGGGAAATGATAGAAATGCAGCAGACCATGCTGTCCCAGCTGGAGCGTTATATCACGGGCGGGGGAAGATGACCCCGCTTGCCCCCATGATTTTTGAAAATGAAGCAACCGGGGTGATCCCACTCGCATCATCAACGATTCCAAGGGAGCGGGCGGCATGATCCTGCCAGAGTGGACAATTGCCGAATTACAGGAAAAGTTGGAAACAGGCGAGTTGACATCACGTCGGCTCGCCGAGTTGTATCTGGCGCGCGTCGAAGCAGTGGACAAGGGTGGTCCCTATATTAACTCAGTGATCGAGCTGAACCCCGATGCATTGGAAATTGCCGATAGCCTGGATGCCGAACGCCACGCAGGAAAGACTCGCGGCGCCATGCACGGAATCCCCATTCTCATCAAAGATAATATTGACACAAAAGACCGTATGCAGACCACGGCAGGCTCACTGGCGTTGGAAAACAACATCGCGGAAAAGGATGCGTTCGTGGTGCGGCAGCTGCGTAAATCTGGCGCGCTCATTTTAGGAAAGACCAACCTGAGCGAATGGGCCAATTTCCGCGGCAAGCGTTCGGTGAGTGGATGGTCATCACGCGGCGGGTTGACTCGCAATCCCTACGCATTGGATCGCTCCGCATGCGGTTCTTCTTCGGGATCGGGCGCGGCGGTAGCTGCCAATCTTTGCGCGGCGGCTGTTGGGACGGAGACTGACGGCTCGATCATCTGCCCCGCGCAAACGAATGGGATCGTGGGAATCAAGCCAACGCTTGGCCTGGTGAGCCGCAGCGGGATCATCCCGATCGCGCACAGCCAGGATACCGCGGGTCCCATGGCGCGCACGGTTGCCGACGCCGCGATCCTGCTCGGGGCGCTGACGGGAGTCGATGAACGGGATTCAGCCACGCGGCTGAGCCGAAAACGAGGCTTGTCCAATTACACAAAGTTCCTCGACCGCGACGGGCTGAATGGCGCGCGGATCGGTGTCGCAAGAAATATGGCTGGCTCGAACGAACGCGTTCTCAAGATCTTTGATTTTTGCCTCGAGGTAATGAAGAAACTTGGCGCGGTCATCATTGACCCTGCGGATGTGCCTAACTTCGATAAGTTCGGCAAAACTGAGCTGGATGTTTTACATTATGAATTCAAGGCGGACCTGAATAAATATCTCAAATCGATGTCTGAGGGCGCACGTGTCCGCTCGATGAAGGACGTAATCAAATTCAACGAAGAGAACAAGGACCGAGTGATGCCGTATTTTGGGCAGGAACACATGATCGCTGCGCAGGAAAAACTGTCATTGAGGGATAAAAAATACCGTGATGCGCTGTCGAAGAACCATGAATATACACGTGCAAAAGGCATCGACGCGGCCATGCGAAAACATAAACTGGACGCGATCGTTGTTCCCTCAGGAGGCCCCTCGTGGATGATCGACCTGGTCAACGGCGACTCGAGCAACTGGGACATGGAGAGCACATCACCCGCGGCGGTGGCGGGGTATCCGCACATCACTGTC
>JANMSY010000231.1:0-5407 GCA_031389865.1 Anaerolineales bacterium
AGTTTCCCCGTAGTGTTTTCAAACTCGGGTTCGGTTGCCACGTTGACAATCTTCTGCGCAACCTGTTCTGGAGGCGAGCCGAACAACCATGTGAGAAAATGAATGGGCGCAAAGGATTCTTTTAAGGAAGAACGCACTAATCCAGGGCGGAACGCGTTGACCCTCACCCCGGTATTTTCCATGCGCCGCGCCAGTGCAAATGTGGACAGCAGATTTGCCATCTGCGTTGCGCTAAAGGCCTGCACAGGGTTGAATGTGTTTTCATGTTGCAGGTCGTCGAAGTTCAGCTCGACTGTTGACGGGGCAGTGATGTTTATAATGCTCGCAGAGCCGCTGGCAAGCAGGCGGTCCAGCAGCAGGTATGTCAATAGGAACGAACCGAGATGATTGGCGGCAAACATTTTTTCGAAACCATCCATGCTGGTCTCGCGCAGCCTTTGATAGGTAGCAGCATTATTGATCAGTGCGTGAATTTTGTCATAACGTGATCGTATAACGGTCGCCAGATTCCGCACTGATGAGATATTGGAGAAATCGCATAATTGCATGTCGAGATTCGGGTTTTGTGTGGCAGCTGAGATCTCCTTTTCGACCTGCTTGCCACGGTCCGTATCCTGTGCAACCAGAATAACTGTTTCACCTGTCTTCGCCAGCTCAATGGCGATTGCCTTCCCAACCCCAGATGTAAATCCCGTTACCATATACACTTTTGTATTCATCTTATTCCTCTTTCTAGACTCTTGTGGGCCCGCCTAATTCCTTAGTGTTCGCGGGCTTATTGAGCTTCCAATCGCGGTACCGCATCAGGTCCCGTTCGATCAGCATGAGACAGGCCGCGACGACTGACGCGTCGTCCACCGCGCCGATGATCGGCAGAACATCTGGAACGATATCAAACGGATTGAAGACGTAGATCAACGCGAAAGCCGCTGCGGCAATCGTTCCGAAGAGAGCGCGGCGATAGTTGCCGGCCCGGTAGTCCCTGAGCAACGCCATCAGCATCTTGCCGTCCGCAATGAACCGTTTTAATGGTCCCCGGGCACTGAATTGCTTGTTGATCTCCTCCGAATTTTCCACGACCTGTTCGATATCCTTATCTGTGACCTTTTCGGCCCCTTCCCGCACATACTCTTCATCTGGTTTTTTGAACATCTGCTGACTCCTTTCCTTCTTTAACAATAAAACGGGCATCACAGGGATTTGTGACTGCCCGCGAGCCATGGCAGGGCCGCAAACCTCATGCAGCCCTGCCAAAAGCATGAAAATGCTCAGTTTTGCAGAAAATTATTTACTTCGGATCTTGCTGATCCCCCATAACAACACACCCACACCCATAAAGAAAATACCCAGTCCGATCGGTCCTGACCACCAAAATACAATGAATAAATCATCCATGTTGAGAATCTCCTGCCAGGTATTTTATCTGAGGATGGCAGGGCGTGTGCCATCCTGCAGGAGCGTATTTGCAGTTGCTCTTGACCGATTCTTTTTGAACCTGCGGTAATCAAAACTCACCTACATGGGTGAGTTTTGATTTTTTCTGAATTTATCTTCCTATCGCGAGTTAAGCAGAGGCCGCCTTACGCGCCTTTTCCCATTGCCAGCGTCTTTGCTTGGACCGCACACTCCATGCATATTCAACGGGTGCCTCGCCCCGATAGAAAAGTTTGGACATGAGGAAGCGGTTTATATCCAGCATGATCCAGGCCCAGAGCGTGTAGGTGCCCGTTGCTGCTGCGGCAAGAATGCGCAGCCCGATGTCCACTCTACTCATACATTCACGAGCTATTCGTATGTAGGCATTGTAGATCGCCCATGAGCCTAACAGGAATGCCTCAGTAATCACTAAAAACATAATCAAATCGAAAAGACTTGTATCGGGTGTACTGGGCGAGAGGAACGCGACCAGGCTCCAGAACCCAAAGCCAAGCATGGAAAGTTCGATGGCTTCGATGGCGGTAATTTTGTTTCGCAAGTCTGGCAATGACGGTTCGAATGTGGTTTCCATGATGTGCTCTTTCTTTATTGGTGATGGATTTGAATAGTGTGCCCGGAAACGCCCTTTGCAGCACTGTGCCAATTATGATAATACTGGTGAAAATAATCAATCCACAGCTGTGTAAGGTCACGCCTGGAAGGAAGGTAGCTACAAGTCATCTCAAAAATGGCATGTCACTCTGAGGGAGCGTTTGTCGCGACCGAAGAGTCTCGTACTTTCAGCATTAGAGATCCTTCGCTCCGCTCAGGATGACATTTTTGAGACAAGTTCTAATATTTTTGAAAGTTGGGATATAAAATGAAGATCATGGGGAAAAAGATATTTGCTGCGTAAATATTCTTTCCTTATATTAATCCAAAAATTGGACAATTCACGTATACTTATGAGATATCGTGCTTTGAACTCGTTTGCATCATCAGAAGTCGCGTTTTCAAGCAACCATTTCGTACGTGGGGGTTAAAACATGTAATCCATAGAACGAAAGGCAAAAGTAAGTATGAGTACAAATTTAAGTCAATCAGAGGCGGCGGAACACATCCGCTGGCAGCCAATCGTTGCCAAGTACGCGAAGCCGGATCTGGCGCGCAGTCTCTGGCAGGTGGCAAATACGCTGATCCCGTATTTTGCCTTGTGGGGCTTGATGATCTGGAGCATTCAAATCTCCTATTGGATCACGCTGGCACTGTCGATCCCCGCGGCGGGCTTCCTGATGCGGACCTTTATCATTTTTCACGACTGTGGACACGGCTCGTTTTTCAAATCACAAAAGGCCAATGATTTTGTGGGCAGGATCACGTCCTTTTTGAACTTTACGCCCTACTATCGCTGGAAGCACGATCATGCGATCCATCATGCCACTGCTGGTGACCTCGACCGCCGCGGCACAGGGGACGTGTACACGATGACGGTCAAGGAATATCTCGCCGCGCCCTGGTGGAAGAAGACTGCCTACCGTATCATGCGCAATCCTTTTGCACTGCTGGGAGTGGGCCCATTGATAGTCTTCGTTGTCACCCAGCGCATCCCGCCATCCAGGGGAAAACGCGAAAAAGCCAGTGTCTGGTGGACCAATTTTTCACTGGTGGTGGTGATCGGCACCCTATGCTGGTTGATTGGGTGGAAGGCGTTCCTCATGGTGCAATTGCCAATCCTGATGATCAGCTCAACGATCGGGGTCTGGCTTTTTTACGTCCAGCACAATTTTGACCCAACCTACTGGGACAACCACGAAGGCTGGGAATTTGTGAAGGCGGGACTTCAGGGTAGTTCCTTCTATAAGCTGCCGCTCATCCTGCAATGGTTCAGTGGAAACATCGGTTTTCATCACATCCATCACCTGAGCGCGAAGATCCCCAACTACAACCTGCCCAAATGCTATTATGAAAATCCCCTGTTCCATGTGAAGCCTTTAACCATACGGGCCAGTCTCAAATCCTTATCGTTGCGGCTCTATGATGAGGAGCAAAAGATGCTCGTCGGCTGGGATGGCCTCAAACGTTATCAGACACAAAAAGTGAAAGTAATGAATACCTAGATGAACAGAGACTGGCGCAAGCCAGTCTCTTGTTTGAGGGGTGTCAGATGTTTTTGCTGTTGCCTGGAATCGACTCGGCAGAGAATTCCAGTTATAAGTATTGCACGTGCGTGTCGCCCAGTAATCTCTCAAGATAGGGCGTAACCTGCCAGAACGATTTCAGATTGCGATATTCTTCGACCCAGCGGGCATTCCCTGGAGGTGACGTTTTCACTGCACGGATCATCAGATTTTTGGCGGTGTGTTCGATGGGGACAAATTGAGTCACATCGGTGCGATAGCCCATGATCCGCAAAACATTGGCGCGAAAGGTGTCTGTCAGGATATCGCCCATGCGCTCGAAAAGAATGCCATCGTGAAAGACAGGCAGCAAGGAAGTTGGCATTGGGATGTGGGACATTTGCTCCTGCAGTTCATGCTGACAGCATGGCGCGCAGACGATCAGCTTGCTTTCCCATAAGATCCCCTGCGCAAGGGCGTCATCTGTAGCAGTGTCACAGGCATGTAAAGCGATGACAACATCGGGTATGACTTCCGGCCGGTACTCGGCGATCTTCCCCACCACGAAATTCAGCTGGCTCCAACCCAGCGACTGTGCCTTCTGTTGATGACTTTCGATAAGATCCGCTTTGACATCCACGCCGCTGACATGTACATTCAGGTTGAGGATATCGTGCAGGTAATAGTAGATCGCAAAGGTGAGGTAGGCGTTGCCGCAGCCAAAGTCAACGACATGCAGGGGCTGTCCACTCAGGGCTTCGAAGGCATCCGTTTCGTCTACCAGCCGCAGGAACTCGTTGATCTGTTTGAACTTCCGCTGCATGTCCGCCCGGATCCTGCCGTCGCTGGTCAGGATGCCGACTGCCTTGAGGAACGGCTCGGCATTCTCGGCTGAGAGGAGCCTGCTCTTCTGGCGGTCATGGGATAGATCTGCAACCGGCGCCGCAGCGGATCTGGGTTCGCTCACCAGCGCTTTTCCCTTTTTGGAAATATTGACCTGCAGATTCCCCAGGCTGCTCTCAACAAAAATATTTCGAAATGGGAGCGCCAGCAGTTCATCCACCGGCGACGCGGCCTCGTCGAATGAGTAGTTTTTGGTGACGTCCTTTTTCTCGTCAAACCAGGAAATCTGCAAATGGATCTCGCCCTTGATCTCCACCGGCCGCAGGATCACTCTCACCCACGGCACGGATGATCCCTTTTGCTGTCCGCTACATACGGCACGGATCAGGGATCCGGGGGCGAGAATCCGCTCGCGAACCTGTTGTTTGTAGTCAACTTCCATGCGGGAAAGTATATCATTTGTGCTATTTTAGCCACTCCTTCAGGATCTCACGCACGGAGCGTCTCATTTCCGATGAAAATTCTGCACTGAATTTATTTATGTATGTGGCCTGGCCAACATTGACAATCCCCTGTGCTGCCATCGACTTGATCTTGACCAGACGGCTTTGGCGCTCGGCGAACATTTCATCAAATTCGCCTTTGTCCAGACGACGGTACTGGTTCTCGAACACGATGAACTTCTCGTCAAAGCGCGGCGTGTAGTCGCGGCCCTTTTGCTGCTGGGTGGGGTAGCCGAAGACAAGCATACAGATCGGGAAGACGTATTGTGGCAGGTTGAGCAGCTTTCTGTGAGTCTCGTATTGTTCCATGATGTCACCGATATAACAGGAACCGATCCCAAACGACTCGGCAGCAATGACCGCGTTCTGTGCCGCGATCAGGGCGTCACAACTGGCAAGGAACAGGTCACTTTCCTCAGGCTTTTGCACTGTCAGGTTTCGCTGCGCACAAAGCTCCTCCACGCCTGAGGCGAGGAAGTAATCGTACCAGCGCTGGTAATCTGCCAGGAATATCCAGACCATCGGCGC
>JANMSY010000291.1:0-4483 GCA_031389865.1 Anaerolineales bacterium
CAGCTTAACCTCCGTGTTCGATTTCTTATTTGCCAAGCAGCGTGCCTATGCTATTGCTTGACCTGCTCTTATCCTTCAAAACACAACTCACGAGTAAATTAAATACTAGCCTCAGTTCTGCGAGAACTGAGGCTAATTTTCTCAGCCTCCGATATGAGGCCTATTGGTATTTGTCTCCTTTAGAAATGCCACCATTTGTAACAAAAAGTGGTTGTATTCATTTGACGAAATTGCTACAATAATAATTGTCAGGCTGGTTATTGATTGGGGATGGAGGTTTCCATGAATCTTATCCACTTCCACAAGAAGGCAACAAAAATTTGTTCTGTGTTTGTGTTGCTCTGCGTGTTGATCGGAGCTTCAGGCCCAGTCCAAAGTGCGCAAGCCGCAAGTGGCTGTTCCCAGATTTACAGCAGCAATGGCTGGGTGATCGATAAGTGTACGAGCGACCCCGCTGCTCCAACACCGATGCAGGTCGTGTTGAATGGGGTTTCCAAGGGCAATGCGGCATTGGTGCGTATCTACCATAAATCACAGGGCGACCCTGGCACGCCGCAGGTTGCTGTCATCTATGCTTCGGGTTATGTCCGCTTAAAGCAAAATGCCAATCCATCTCCGACCATTCCTTTTGGTACTTCCTTTGTATTAGGTCCAGCCTACTGGACGAATGGATCCACGTACTATCACAATCCTCAGCTTAACCAACTTAAAGTGGATACCACCTTGCTGCCGAACGCGCCGCTGCAAATGCTGGCAGTCGGGACGAATCACGATTTCGCAGTGACCTACAAGATGACCTTGCCTCCTCCACGAGACCGTCAAACTCGCCTGCATGTGATTCAAACCTACACCGCTACGGGCACAGTCAATATTGATCCGACGCGCAGGGCTGAGCGCCAGGGTTTTAAACTCGTACAGGCCTCCTCCATGTTCATCAACGAGGGTGCCGCCTGTACTGGTGGATATACGGATTGTCATGATAGCAATAGTGCCCGTTTTATTGGCAGCGATCTGGCACGACGTCAGATCGCGTTTAGCGGGCTCACCCTCCCAGCCTTCGTATTTAATTCCCCTGTACCTTTGGGCAGCACCTGGCTCGACATCCTTCACACCGACGATCAAAGCTGGCAGAGCGCAACAGGTACAGGTGGGAACACGCCCAATGTTCGTATTGCGCTCGATGAATTGCCGACCTCACACACCATCACACCCCAGGGCTGGGTTGGTTCAACCACGGATCCCAACGACGATAACGTAGGTTTATGGCTGCACGATGATGGACCGGCATCCGCCTCGTGGCTGGCAGGTCACAGCGATCAGATCGGCTACTGGCTTATGGCTCAGGACGATCCCCCCGAGCCATGGACCGACCTGGATTTGCGCCCGGGACTGACGTTTCTTGATTTCGAAGGAAGTTATAACTGTTTCCTGGTCAGGAATGCCGGGCAAGCCACTAGCGGGTCGGTGACAGCTATCGATGGTTACAGCAACAAGGCACTCCAATTAAATTACAACGTGGGCGCCAATAACGGCAACTGGATTCAGGTCCGCTGCAATTTCAGCCCACCTCTCAATCTTTCTGCCTTTGACCATTTGCGCTTTGACTGGCGAGGCAGTCCTTCTGCGGCAAATTCGCTGGAGATAGGATTGATCAATCCCGCGGGGGGTGGCGGGGAATTTATCTTTGCGCGCGGCTACCATCATGCAACTCAACGTAACTGGTGGGGTCAGTTTGTCATTCCATTCAGATTTCTAGATCCATGGACGCAAGGGACGCAATTCAATTCTACACAAGTCAGCGCGCTCTTCATTTCCGTTGTCAAAGATCCGGTGGATGATGTTGGAGGTTCCGGTAGCATCGCAATCGACAACTTGAGCGCTTACAATGTTGTCTCCCGAAGCGTGCCTGGTATCTTTGAAATTGTCGACTCCAACCTTACTGCCGCGCAGGCGGCTGCCAATTGGCTCGCCTCACAACAACAGCCCACTGGCCTTCTCAAATCCTGGGAGGAGGAAGGCTCTTGCGTGGCACACACATACGATCAGGCGCTGGCTCTCATCGTGTTTGCCGATCAGGGAATGCAGGCTGAAGCAGATGCGCTGGTGAAAGGACTGGCAGAAATCCAAAACGCCGATGGTTCCTGGTTCAAAAGCCGGGACTGCATCAACTTATCGCCGCTGGATGGCAACAAATGGGAAGGGGATATAGCCTGGGCAGTCTATGCTCTGGGTCGCTATCTCGCCCTGGGCGGTGTCCATCCACAGGCTGCACTCGTACAGCAGAAAGGGGCAGACTGGTTGGCAACGCGGGTCAATCCAGCTGACGGCTGCCTGCTGATCGATCACACCGAGGGCACGATCGACGCATGGTGGGCCTTCCAGTCTGCAGGGTCGGGTCATGGAGCGAATGCTGAAAAGATTAAGAATTGCCTCCTTACCTATTATTGGGACAATGCGATGGGGCGCTTCAAGGGCGGTCGAAATTGGTGGCAACCCTATCTGGATAATCAAACCTGGGGAGCCGCCTTTCTGAAAGCGATCGGAGAAACTGAGAAGGCTCGCCGGGCGCTCAGCTATGCCCGAGACGTATTGCGTATGCCTGCTCAAGGAGGGCAGCTTTTTGGTTTCGACGGCCAGGCGGGTCCGTGGTCAGTATGGAATGAAGGCACAGCACAGTATATCGCCGTGGGAGGATCTGGCGCGCGCGACTTGTTGACGGAGCTTTTGGCACAACAGCGGGAGGATGGTGCAATGCCCAGCTCGCCGGATGAGTTCAACGGTGGCGGAGTGTGGACCTCCCGCTGGCATGGAGTCGCGCCAACTGCGTGGCTTTACAACGCATTGTGCGGGGAGCCATTCCATCCTGGCAGCCCAACGCTATGCTCCAATACACCTGATCCTATTTTTGGAGATGTAGCTGTTAACTATTGGTCGTTTGATTTTATCGAGCGGCTTTATGAAGCTGGCATTACCGGTGGATGTGCTGTGAATCCTCCCAGGTACTGTCCTGAAGACACTGTCACGCGCGCTCAGATGGCGGTATTCCTCGAACGTGGTATCCATGGCTCATCCTATACGCCGCCGGGGGTGGGAGGTACCACCGGTTTTTCGGATGTGCCCCCCAGTTACTGGGCAGCTGCCTGGATCAAGCAGTTTGCAGCCGAGGGCATTACTTCCGGGTGCGGGACCGGTATCTACTGTCCAGACTCCCCTGTGACCCGTGCGCAGATGGCGATCTTCCTTTTGCGCGCCAAGCATGGTGCGGGGTACACACCGCCCTCGGGCGGAAGCAGTACCGGTTTTGCGGATGTGCCCACCAGCTATTGGGCAGCCACCTGGATCAAACAACTGGCGGCGGAAGGCATCACCGGAGGCTGTGGCGGAGGCAACTATTGCCCAGAGGCTCCCGTCAGCCGCGCCCAGATGGCAGTCTTCCTGGTGCGAACGTTCAACCTGCCTTGATGGGAAGTACTTCAAATGGGACTGGCGAATCAACGCCAGACTATTTATACAGTGGAGGATCATATGACTAGCAGAGACTCTATTAAGCAGAATCCAAGGCGATTTTCTTTATTGTTGCTGCTATTCCTTCTGACCATGAGCCCAGGTCCGGTTTTCACGGTGAGAGCGCAACATGCGTCTCAACGTCCTCTATCCACAAGCGTGGATCTGGATGAAGACTCAGCGCAATGGGGGATCTATGAGGAAAATGGCAACCCTATATCGGAAGTAAACAATGTGATCAGCCCCTCACTGGATGGACGGTCACTGCGGTGTGCGATACTCGGAGGCGATCCTTATTCGAATCTCCATTGCTATCGCAACCTGCCGGCACAGCCCAACAGCAATGTTTTCCTGATGAGTCTGTCGTTCTACTATCGACCTAACTCAAGTTTCAACAATGCGAATGGGGTGCCATCCATCGTCCAGGGCCTGGAATTCACCATGAACAAATGGCAAAATGGCTTGCGCTACGAATGGGCGTTGCAATGGGATAACGTGGATCCAGGCGCGGGTGCCCCCAAATGGCGTTATTGGGATCCCGCCCGTGCAGATTGGTTTGATGTGGGTGTTTCGGGCGGGATTACTGGCGTGGGCTGGCATACGCTGGTGCTGGAGGGTGGAATATTCAATGGACAGGTGCACTATCGTCGCTTCATTTTTGACAATACAACCATACCGCTTGATGTTGTGGTTGAGCCTGCTTCGGAGCCAGGCGAACCCAATAAGCTCGCAGTGGCCGTACAACTGGATGGGAATTATCAAGAGGACACCTACGAGCTATTCATTGACGATCTAACATTGATTACGGGAGAAGCCTTTAACGATGTGCCGTTCCGCTATTGGGCATCGGATTTTATCGAACGCCTTTATCAGGCAGGCATCACAGGTGGCTGTGGAACCAGTCCGCTTCAGTATTGCCCGGAAACGACAGTGACCCGTTCCCAGATGGCGGTCTTCCTCCTGCGCGGCATCCACAACT
>JANMSY010000301.1:0-4447 GCA_031389865.1 Anaerolineales bacterium
TTGCGAGGAGGATGCCTTTCCCGACGAAGCAATCTTACTCCTCAGACGGAAAATTGCTCGAAAATATGAGATTGCTTCGCAAAGAACCCTCGCAATGACGGGTTATGCTGAGGTTAGAATCAAATTCGTGATTTACTGAAACTAAAAGAATATAGTAAAGGTAATGGAGTATCTGGCACAAACCCCATGGAATTGCAGAGAATATATTGGGAAGGGTGTGGGAGCAGAATTATTAGCAAAATCGATCGGAGAGGCAAAGCAAAGAGGCTTTGATTGTCTTTGGCTGGGGATGTGGGAGAAAAACGAACGAGCAATAAAGTTTTATGAGAGATGGGGATTCAAGAAAGCAGGTACTAATTTTTTTATTCTAGGCAAGGATACTCAAAATGATTTTACAATGGAATTAAGTTTAACACCGTGATATTTTATGTTCGTCAGTACCAGCCTGACACAGGGCGCAGCCGAACCCGGCCGCCGTTGGCTCTCGCTTGAATTCTTCAATAGGAATCAAAGATGGCACGTCAAACCAAAATAAGCAAAATGAGCTCCTCTGAATGGCGCGATGTTCTTTTGGGTATTCACCCTGGTTTATATCGGAAACGCCGTTTATTTAAAGTGATTCCTTCCGAGCCAAGGTGCAAATTTTGCAATGCTCCTTTTCATGGCATTGGTGGCCTGCTGATGTCCATGATCGGCAGGAAACGATACAGTAAGAATCCGTTATTCTGTGAAGCCTGCCTGACCGACCCAGTGGAAGGCGTTGAAGTTGAAATTACCATGTTGTTTGCTGATGTGCGCGGCTCAACCGCTTTGGCAGAAAAGATGAGCGCTTCGGACTTCGGCAGCCTGATGAATCGCTTTTACCATACTGCTTCACATATCCTGGTGGGTTCGTTTGCAATTATTGACAAATTTGTTGGGGACGAAGTGATAGGCTTGTACATCCCTGGACTTGCAGGCGCAGACCACGCCAGGAAAGCCATCCTCGCGGCAGAGCAGCTTCTTTACGCAACAGGTCACAATGGCAGTAATCCATGGCTGCCCATTGGTGTCGGAATCCATACAGGAAACGCATACGTTAGTCTTGTTGGGTCGGAAGGCGGCGCAGGGGATTTGACGGCGTTAGGCGACTCCATGAATATTACAGCGCGCCTGGCATCACAGGCAGGTGCAGGCGAAATCGTAGTGAGTGAATCCGCTTACCATCAAGCTGCACTACCGGGAAACGTAGAAAAACGTACCCTTGCACTGAAGGGCCGAAGCAAACCCGTTGATGTACATGTTCTTAAGATAAAAGAGGGCTAACAAAGCCCGCTTCGCGGCGTGCGCGAGGCGGGTGGGATATATAATGCCCACGGTCACAAATTGCGCTTTCCCACCTTTGAAAAAGCGCAATTTGTGACCGCCCTGGGTATAACATGATCTACATCGAATCCAAAAGCATTTATAGGAAACTTAAAAAATAATGTTGGAAAAACCTGATATCCAAGACGAGAGCATTATCAATTGCATAAGGAATGAATATGGATTGACTATTGCAAACATCACCTTTCTGCCGCTCGGGGGTGATCTGTGTACGGCAGTCTATCGAGCGGTTACAAATGATGATGTGTCATATTTTTGCAAGCTGAGGTGTAGTGAATTTGATGAAATTTCCGTCGAGTTACCACGGTTTCTGTACGAGCAGGGCATCCCGCAGATCATCCAGCCCCTCCTATCCAAAACAGGGCAACTCTGGGCAGTGTTGGACGCATTCAATGTCATTCTTTATCAGTTCGTTGAGGGAACGAGTGGGTTTGAAGTTAAATTGACCGAACGTCAGTGGGCGGACTTCGGTACCGCACTCCAACGGATCCACACGACGAAGCTGTCCCCTGCGCTCTTCCAAAAAATTCAAAAGGAGAGCTATTCTCCTGAGTCACGAGACATCTGCAGGGACGCCATGCAGCGGCTTGTCAATGAAACGTTTGATGATCCCGTTACAGCAGGCCTGGCTGCATTCCTGCTTCCAAAACGCGACACGATTCTACATTTCATCGAGCGCGCGCAAGAGCTCGCCCGGGTCCTTGCATCGCGTTCAACAGAAATGGTGATCTGTCATTCAGATATTCACCCGGGCAATCTCTTTATTGATACGAGTGGAACTCTTTTCATTATTGATTGGGACTATCCGATCCTTGCACCGAAGGAACGCGATTTGATGTTCATAGGCGGCGGGCAGGGATGTGTGGGGGTTACCGCGGAAGAAGAGGAAATATATTTCTACCGGTACTATGGCCAATCACCAATCGATCCCCTGGCGATGGCCTATTATCGCTATGAACGAAACCTGTATGACATGTCTGTTGAGTGTACGCGCATCTTTTCGAGTACGCTTGGCGACCAGGACCGCGCACGTTCATTGGAGATCATTACTTGGTTATTTTTGCCCAACAGTTCGATAGACAGGGCATATGCGTCAGATCAGGCGCGATAGCGTTATGCATGAGCAGCGGCGTCGAACCGCTTGAGGCAAAACGTTAGTATTTCCTCAGCCCGATCACCAGCCGCGTCAGGCCAATCGCGGCCAATAGCACCAATCCCACAGCAACCTCAAATGCCAGCCGATTGATGCGAACGTATAGACTGACCAACGCCAATCCAACCCCCAGGGCGGCGACAATTCCTACACGCCCCAGATGGCGGCGCTCCATAGCCCGGGTATCGTCCATCGGTGCGGCATAACTTAACCGCCGCGCAAAATCGGACAAGTCCCAACCCAGCAAGCCACCCAGCGCCCCCAACAGCATCCACACCGCAGGGAACTCGCGCCACACTCCATACGCCGCGGCAAATACTGTGATCAGCAAGGCGATGGACGAAAACCAGTACCACTTTCGATACTGAGCAAAGAGCCAAAATATCGCCAGCAATAAAAACCAGCGTGAATAGTCGGTCACGCCCGCCTGCAAATAACCCCTTGCAAGCGAAGCTGTTCCCAAAAGAATGCTCAAGACGAATGCGATGATTGTCATCATTATTTAGCTCTAAGTGGCAGGAGCAACTCTATTTTATCTCCCGATTGTGCGCAGCCAGGCAGGCGAGCGACCCAGCCTTCTTTTTACCAGAAGGTCAAACGGTTCAGTCACATCCCAATCCAGCACATGGATATTGGCGCGCTGTAATTTCTGTAACAGCAGGAGGCGTTCCATCTGGATCACACGCCAGGCAATATCCACTGTGGGGTTCGACGTGGGCAAATACGACAACTCAAACTTGATGGGGTTCGGGCTGATCACCAGCACACCATATCCCTGGGCGCGCAATTGGACCAGCGGCCGTAGATCATCCTCGACCAATGGTGACACAAAAACGATCTGCGACTCGGGTGGGAACAAACGCGTCGGCATATGTTCGAGGTCAGAAAACACCTGGCTCTCGCCTGTTTTCGCGTTTGCCAGCGCGTGCAAGATCCGCTCACGCTGTATCTTTCCATAACCGGGAAATGTCCAACCGAGAAAAGAAGCATACAGCAACAGTCCAACACGATTCCCCTGACTCAACAGCGCGTCTGCAAGTGACGCCGCGGCCTGTACCGAATATTCAAACAACGAATGACCGCGCCCGAACTCATTGGTCCGCAGGCGGCCATCGAGCACGATGCCCACATCTGCCACACGGTCCTGCTGGTATTCATTCGCATATAGCGTATCGGTATAACGTGCGCTCGCCCGCCAGTTAATGGAATGAGGCGAATCGCCCGGCTGATATTCGCGAACGCCGAAAAACTCGGTTCCCGAGCCGCCGGCGCGCGCAGGAATTGTCCCGGCATAGACGCGTGTACGGCGCGGCTGGATCGCTATGTGACGCAGGCGCATGACCGGCGGGAGGACGAACAACCGTCCCTTCGCCTGCACGCGGACCTTTGAACTACGGACCGCCAAATGATCGTTGACCCTCATCTCGAGCGCCTCAAAGACGTATCCGCCGCGCGGACCTGAAACGGTATACGCCAACGTGTAGGTCTCCCCTTTCGCAAGCTTCAGCATGTGCCGGCGTAGCCCGGAGCGAACAGTTAATCCAGATGGCAGAATGTCTTCAAGCTGAACCTCTTCCAGGCTTGAGCCATGATTGGTCACGATCACCGTCACATCCACATGCTGATTCGGCGACGCCCGCTCAACACTGAGATGACGCCTTGCCTCAAGCTTGATCTCATTGGGTGCCTGCAAGTAGCTCACAAGCAAATAGCCCACGATGGGCAATGCCAGCGCGAGAAATTCACCCTGTACCGTGACAATGCCAGCAAGGAGTAACGCATATGTGAGGAGGCTGAGCAGAATTGAACGAGGCATAGTGTTTCCTCTCCCAGCGGGAGAGGGCCCGGGTGAGTGAGAAAACTATTTCACCACTGGCACCGGTGTCTTATCAATCGTGTCGCGGATCACCTCATCTGCGACCTGGCGCG
>JANMSY010000319.1:0-8038 GCA_031389865.1 Anaerolineales bacterium
CGGGGTTATCCTCTTCATCATCTTCGGCGCGTTCTTTGAGATGATCTTCTCATCCTTCAGCAGCATCCTCTTCCCAATTATGCTGATCCTCCTGGGTGGATATCTGGTGCTCTCCCGTGCCGGTCTGTTTCGCAGCAGGCATGAAGATTCAGTCAACCATCCGCTACCTCCGACGAGTTGATCCAACACTTTGCCGTGACAATTGACTTCAGAAAGAAGGAAAACATGCAACAGAAAAGATCTTTATTCGGCCCCTTATTATTGATCGCCGCAGGTGTAATGTGGCTGCTCATCCAATCAGACACAGTACCCTCGTCCAACCTGTGGGCACTGACCCATATCTGGCCCTTCCTGCTCATCGCCGCGGGAGTCGGACTGCTATTGAGACCCTTCTGGTCATACACATCCATCCTGCTCGATGTTGTCATCGTGGGCGGGTTGTTTGCGGCGATCCTTTACGCTCCTCAAATGGGGTGGGATCATCCATCCATGATCTCATTCGGCCAGGATGGCGAACCATTCTTCGGGCCCGGCGTACGCGGCTCGGGCAATGTGGTCAGCGAGACTCGCAAGGTCAGCGGCTTCGACGCCATTGGGGTTGACTATCCCGCACGTGTGCTAATCTCTCAAGGCACCACCGAATCACTCAAGATCGAAGCGGAAGATAATCTGCTTCCAGGCTTGAAGACCGAAGTGAAGAATGGTGAACTCCGCATCTACTATAAATCCGTAGATGGAGAGCATGTCAACCCAACCAAGACTGTGACCATTAATATCACTGTCAAGGAGCTATCTGCTGTTGATTTCTCGAGCGCAGGTGAGCTGATCCTTGACGGCATCAAGTCAGAGGATCTGAGCATTTCGCTGGATGGCGCAGGCAGCGTAAAAATCAATGACATCACCGTACAGGGGCTCAGTGTCAACTTGAGTGGTGCCGGCAGCGCATCTGCCTCCGGCACAGCCGATGACATCAGCCTGAACATTAGCGGCTTTGGCGATTTCAATGGCAAGGAACTGCAAACCAACAATGCCAGCGTCAACATTAGCGGCGCAGGCGGGGCAAGTGTTTGGGCGGAAGACAAACTCAGCGCCACGATCTCAGGCGCAGGCTCAGTTAATTATTACGGCTCGCCTGAAGTCACAAAGCAAATCAGTGGCGTGGGCAATGTAAGCCAATTAGATAAATAAAGTGTCAAAAGGATGGGCAGCTTCGCTGCCCATCCTTTTTAGTAAGGCAAAATCAAACGCGTCCTAGACTTAACGACTATCCATCCGGACACACTATCCACCTGGATAGCGAAGACTCTCCCTTCGGCGGGGGAGTCTTTCTTGCCCTCCAGCTAGAATGACGCAAAAGGAGAAAATAAATCCATGAACATGATCATCAATATATCCGCATTCGCCAACCTGACCCTGCTGTGGGCTGGTTTTGGGTACGCCTGATCCTGGTCATCGGCCTGACTTGTACGACCATCTATACGTTCTTCCCAAAACAGGCATAGAGACCGACTGATCCGTTTGACCAGAAGAATACTACGACATCGAAATGGAAAATATATGAAAACCTTTCTCATCATCCTCTTCATCCTTGCAGTTCTACTTTTCATGGGCTGGCTCGGATTGCAGATCAAGCCAAAATCTTTTTCAAATCATCCAGAACAAACTCCCGTGTTGAAAACCATCTCCATCCCTGCAGGGTTGCCTGCACCGGTCGAGCGCTTTTATAAAACCGTATACGGTG
Organism: Anaerolineales bacterium; assembly: GCA_031389865.1. Lineage (GTDB taxonomy): Bacteria > Chloroflexota > Anaerolineae > Anaerolineales > Villigracilaceae > Defluviilinea. The sequence continues at coordinate 1,742 of JANMSY010000319.1, forward strand.
ACGAGATCCCAGTGATCGAAACGGTTGTGATGAAGGGGCGTGCCACCATCAGCCCGTTCGGCTTCAAACTGCCGGCCCGCTTTCTCTTTGTCCACAACGCTGGCAGGGATTACCGTCATTACATCGAAGCAACGTGGTTTGGAATACCGGTCATGAAAGTTAACGAGCGGTTTCTGGAAGGCAAAAGCCTGTTCAACATTCCCGTGCTGGGCACGGTGGATAATGACCCGAGCACCAACCAGGCTGCGAATCTCGCCGTATGGGCCGAAGCCGCCTGGTTCCCCTCCCTTTGGATTACCGATCCGCGTGCCCGCTGGGAACCTGTGGATGATACGACGGCTTTGCTTTACATACCGTTTGAAGGCCAGGAGGAAAACTTCGTCATGCGGTTCAACCCGGAGACCGGCATGCTCGACTCAATGGAAGCCATGCGCTTCCGTGACTCGGGCCCACAGGCGAAAAAGATTTTGTGGATCACCCGCAATATCGAAGGGAAAAAGATCGAAGGGACCAACCTGGACGCAGTCGGATCCGCCACCTGGCTGGACCAGGGAATCCCATGGGCGATTTTTACACTGGAAGAAGTGAACTACAACGTGGATGTGAGTGAATACATCCAGCAAACGGGCCCATAGCTGCCCTGTCCTACCTGACCACACTATCCACTCGGACATACTGTCCACTAGGACAGTAAAGACTCCCCCATTGACGGGGGAGTCTTGTAATTGCAGGCATTAAACTGTGAACATCAAATTCTGGATCGGACAAATCATCATGCTTCGTAAAACTCTCCTTGCCTGTGGTATCGCAGCACCCGTTGTGTATGTGATCACGGTTATTGTCGCCGCCGCCCTACGCCATGATTACAGCCATATTGTCAATGCCATTAGTGAGCTGCTCTCGAACGGCGCTCCGAACAAAGCGGTTCTGGATGTCATTTTTAATATCTACAACGCAATGCTGCTGGCTTTTGCCATCGGTGGCTATCTTGTCGTGAGAAACGGACCGCGTGCCTGCCGAATTGCGATGGGCATTCTCGTTGGTATTCAAATTCTGTCCTTCTCGTGGGGATTCTTCCCGATGGATCCGCTTGGTGCACGGGCAACTTTTGCAGGGACCATGCATAATATACTGGGTGGGATCGTAGCCTTTGCAACCATCCTCATGCCGCTGCTGATGGGGCTGGGCCTGCGACAGGTGAATGGCTTTCAAAAGTATTCTTCGTATTCATTCGTTGCCTTTGCCATCATCTTTGTTTCCGGGCTGACGGGGGTCATCCTGGCAGGTCAGGACATCCATGTGTTCGGCTTCTTCGAGCGGATCACGATCGGCTCCTACGAGGTGTGGATATTCGTGACAGCCTTGAAACTTCTGAAGACTGAGATGTCGGAATTTAGCGAGGCATCAAAGATGACCGCAAACGTAGCACCGAGCCATCTCAAAATGTCATCCTGAGCGCTTCAACACGGCTTTGCCAGTCAGGATAAATTCCGCGAAGGATCTCTGATACGCAACGTCCATCTCACCAAATCAAGACTCCCGCTCTGGGAGTCTTATTGTCTTCAAGCATGTTGGAGCCTGGCACGGATGCTATACTTGATTCGTTAAGAAACAGTAATTCAAGCAGGAGGTTTTATGGCTCGACTACGATTATTGATCACAGGTATCAATGGGATGATCGGCACGGTCCTTCGGAACGCGCTGCAGGATAAACATGATGTGTGCGGCATGGATCGGGAAGGCGGGTTCTCAGAGCGAGTGCTCTCTGGCGACGTTGCCGATTACAAACAGATCGCCGCTATCGTTCAGAAGTTCAGCCCGCTGGATGCGATAATCCATCTGGCTGCGAACCCCGATCCGTCTGCCAGTTGGGAGGACGTGTTGAGCGCCAATATCATTGGGACGCGCAATGTCTTTGAAGCGGCGCGCGAGCTCCAGGTGCGGCGGGTGGTCTACGCCAGCTCCAACCATGTCACGGGAGCCTACGAAGGCTTTGACCCGCAGCCCGACCCGCCCAAGATCTCGCCACAGGACCCCATCCGGCCGGATAGCGACTATGGCGTCAGTAAAGCCTTTGGCGAGGCCGTGGCACGCTACTATAGTTCCCACTGGGGCGTCGAGGCGATCTGCCTGAGGATCGGCGCAGTGTTAGCGAATGATGACCCGACCCGCGATGAACGCAATCGGAAGATCTGGCTCAGTCAGCGCGACCTGATCCAACTGGTGGAAAAGAGCCTGACCGCCAATGTGGTGTTTGGTATTTACTATGGGATCTCGAATAACAAGGGAGCCTACTGGGATATTACAAGTGCCCGCATGGAGCTGGGATTCGAGCCTGTGGATGATGGGTCCACGCGATAGGACGCCTGTTGCATCGTTATCATATATGAAATACAAGTCTCGCTCTTTCAAAAGCGGGAAACCCATTTATGATATTGAACACGCCTGCCGAATGTAGATGGAATAATAAAGGACGATACCATATACTCATTGCCAATTACATTCCCACATATTCCCCCAATACTATTCTGTAACACTTCCTTAATTTGACTTACATTTGTATAAACGTTATAATTTATGCAGTAGATCAGAAGGAGTTACAAATGAACACTTATAAAACCGTTGCTACTTCCAAGGGACAGGTTGTTATCCCTTCCAAGATACGCCGTCAGTTAGGGATCAAGGAAGGGACATATCTTCAAATTGACGTGGATGATGTCAATAAGAGAATCATACTGACACCTGTAACGCGTGAATATGTCCATTCCTTGCGAGGTAAGTATAGAGGGAAGGGATTAATGAAATCACTTATGGCTGACAAGAAGCAGGAAAGGGAATTTTAGATGCCGCGCAAAGTTAAAGCTTATATCCTGGATTCCTGGGCGGTAATTGCCTATCTGGAGGACGAGCCCTCTGCTTCACGAATCGCAGACCTGATCGCCACTGCTCATGAAGAAGATATTCCGCTGTATATGACTGTCGTAAATGCAGGAGAGGTCTGGTATACGATTGCGCGGGAGATTTCAGAAAATGATGCTACTGCAAGCATTAAGGAACTTCGTGATCTGCGAATTCAATTTCAAAATGTTGACTGGGAATTAACACAGGAAGCCGCGCGTTTCAAATCGCAACACAAAATGTCTTACGCAGACTGTTATGCAGCTGCTCTTGCAAAACGATACAAAGGAGACCTGGTCACGGGAGATAAAGAATTTAAGGCAGTAGGGGATGAAATAAAAGTCCACTGGCTGTAATTGACTGTATCACATTGCTATTAACTTGCACGCTCTAAAATTCCCCGCGTTTCCCAGCCGTCGCCTTTTCAACTTCAACAGCAGCCCACCCTCGGGGAGCAGCTCAAGAGTATCAGATTCCGCTCCTCAAAGCGGGAGATTCGATTCAGGAAGTATCCCTTTCGCAAACTCAGGTGTAGCGACCTGTCCGCCTTCGCCACAGCCAGACAATGAACGTAAAGATTAGCCAATATGCCAAAAAGATAAGAATGACTGCAACGATAAAGCCTTCAATGCCTCTGCCTTCTATGGTCAAGCACGCCTGGATCACAGCGATCACCGCCGCGACTTTTGCGCCCTGTCTCCAAATAGAGGGACGACGCCGAACGAGATTCTCTTGACTGCCTTTCATAACCACCGCCTTTCATTGATGGCATCATAATTCTACAACCACGATCTAAAATTCAATCCTGCACGGCACGCTCTAAAATTCCCTGCGTTTCCCAGCCGTCCCCTTTTGACACATATAGAAGCGTCCCATCGGGAAGCAGCTCCAGAGACTCAGAGTCCGCTTCCACACAGTTCCCTTGCAGGTTTTCGGCTTTCAGGAAGAGGGTTTCGTCGCGAATCGCCAGCACTTTAAATATCCCTGCGCACGGGATCATGGGAATGTTGAATATGCCCAGCGTGGAGCCAACGTCAAATGGCTGCATGATCGAGAGGCTGATTTTCATATCCCAGCCATTGATGTTATGGGCGATACCTGTCCAAATACCGATAAGAGAATCTGTTTTCATAAGGGTTTCCCGTTAAAACGGGTCTGGATTTGGCAATCTGGTATAGCTCATGCCAGCAGTGTACAGCATCACAGCCCTCCCGTCGCGGTGACCCACAAGGCAGCGCCTCATAACAGACTCTCACCGCCGGGACGGTGTTCCAGTGGTGTGCCCGACGCGGAGAACAGGCAGAGGGTGGTGATACGATGACGGTCCACCTCTTCGACACGGATACGTATACCGTTGACTTCCACCTCATCTCCTACAGAGGCCGTTCGGTTCAAGGCAGTCAGGACCAGACCAGCCATCGTATCGGCCTCTTCCGTGGGAAAGCCAAAACCAAACAGGTCATTCACTTCGTCTATTCTGACACGGCCTGCCACCTGCAGGCTGCCATCCGGATGCTGGAGGATACCTGGGTCTATCGCATCGGTTTCATCAGGCATATCTCCAAAGACCTGTTCCAGCAGGTCCGCCATGGTGATCAACCCGGCCGTGCTCCCATACTCGTTTACGACAATTGCCATCTGCTGGCGGCGTTTCTTGAACTCGGTCAGCAAATTATCGATGCGGGTCGTTTCAGGCACAAAGGCGGCCGCCACCAGCAAGGGCGTCAGATCCAGTGTTTCTTCCCGCGCGGGCTGGCGGCCGCCACCCCATGCGCGTTGACCGTTGTCCTGGTCAGAAAGGGATGACTTCAACTGCTCCAATTCCTGGGAAAGCCCCCGATAGTTCAGATGCTCCAGGTCCTTTGAGTTGGCGATCCCAATGATCTCATCCAGAGAACCATCATAGACCGGAAGGCGGGTGTGGGGCCGGCTCTGCAAAAATTCAGTGAGTTCACTTCGTGTAATGTTCGCCGGCAGAGCCTGCATCTCCAAACGCGGCACCATCACAGCGCGGGCCCGGATGTCGGAGAACCGCACCACGCGATGTAAGATCTCGAACTCGGTTGAGTTGATCTCACCGCCCTTGTGCGACTCTGTAAACAGCATGGACAATTCTTCCGGGGAATGCACCTGGCTATGGCCCTCGGCGGGATGAAAACCGATCAGGCGTAAAAGGAAGTTACCTATGCCGTTCAGCAGCCAGATCAATGGAGAGAAAAGCCCGGCAAAGAATAACATGGGACGGCCGATCAGAAGTGCAGTGGTTTCCGGCTTCTGGAGTGCAATGGACTTTGGCATCAATTCACCGATAATGACGTGCAGCGCGGTCATAATGAAGTAGGCAAAGCCCGCCACCATCGTGCCGCGTGTGATCCCCCACCATTCATCCGGCATCCAGGTGAAAAGAACACTTAACAGTGGTTCCAGTGCGTGTTCGCCAAGTCCGCCCAGTAACAGCGAGGCAATGGTGATGCCAACCTGGGTGGCTGCAATATAGCGGTCAAGGTCACGCACGGCACGTTGAACCACCGACGCGGCGCCGCTGCCTTCGGCAGCAAGCTGGTCGATGCGCGTCTTGCGCACAGAGACCAGGGCGAATTCAGAGGCCACAAAGAAGGAATTCGCCAGAACCAGGATGAACACAATGAGGATTTCCATTATGACTGCTCCCTTTCCAGACCATTGGGTCTGTGCGCCACGAAGACATCCCGCTCATACTCATCACGGACGATCTCTGGCTGAAAACCGATCTCCTGCAGCAGCCTTAACCACTCACTGCGCGCGAACAACCCACAGATGTGCTGTTCATGTTCCACCCGCGGCAGCCGGCTGCCCTCACGTAAGACAAAGACGTACTCTGTCGTATACATCGTGTCGCTCTCATCCGGGTCATATGACCACTCCAGGTAACGCAGCGCACGCCCATCCCCATCCGTGCCACCGTGATCCGTGGATGGCTGAAACGTCTCACGCACATTATCAGGCACAAACAGGGCAACGCCGCCCGGCTTGCAATGGATGAAGGCAGTTTCCATGGCCTGAGCCAGGTCCTGAAGGGTAGTCATATATTCGATGGCGTCATGAATGAAGACCACATCAAATGCGCGTCCCAGACGCAGGGTCCGCATATCGCCCTGCAGGTGTTCACATTCCGGGTTCAAGGCGCGGCTGATCTCCAGCATCTGCGGTGAAAGCTCAGTAAGCGTCACCTCTGCAAACTTCGTTTTCAGATGGAATGCATTGCTCCCGCCGCCACTTCCCAATTCCAGGAGGGAGGCTGAGGCGGGCAGACCCACTTGTGAAAGCACCTGCGCGAAGAAAGCCGCTTCGTCCGTGTAGTCTTCGGGAGGCGAGAGCAGGGGCCACCAGGTCGCCAGTTCGCTGTACATTTTTAGCATG
>JANMSY010000419.1:0-5802 GCA_031389865.1 Anaerolineales bacterium
GCGAACGATGCGGTTATCCCGCACCATGATCTTCACTGAACAACCCACGGAACAGCCCATGCAGACGGATTTGATTTCGGTCAAGTCTTTCTCGTGCGCCTGATAAATGCTGGTCCTGTCGATCAACGCGCCTGTCGGACAGACTTGTACGCAACTACCACACTTGATGCAGGTGCTTTCTCCGAGAGGAACATTCGTATCTGCTACGATCATGCTGGCTGCGCCGCGCTCGGCAACAGCAAGAGTAAAGTTTCCTGCCATTTCAGCGCAGGCTCGTACACAGCGGCGGCATAAAATGCAGCGGTTGTTATCCAAAACAAAATACGGATGAGAGGAGTCCACCACAAAGTTATTCCAGCCCGGCTGAATGGGCCAGTGTGTCATTTCTTCATGGTATGCGGCATTTTGTAATTCGCAATCTCCACCGCTGACTTGGCAGAATGGGCAAAAATGATTGCGTTCACTGAAGAGCATCGAAAGGATGAATTGCCTCGATTTCTTAAGTGCCTCGGATTCCGTGTTGACCACCATGCCATTACTGACCGGCAATGTACAGGATGCCATGGGTACGCGGACTCCCTGCACTTCCACGATACATAAGCGGCATCCACCATACGGAGTCAGTTCCTTGTGGGCGCACAGAGTTGGGATGTGAATCCCGGCCATTTTTGCGGCACCCAAGACTGTACTCCCCTCGGGGACTTCAACCTGTTTTCCATTTATTGTAATTTGTACCATGCGTTCCTCTTTGTTTTCGCTCTACACTTTTTCAACTTCCGGGGTCATTGCACATATACCTGTGGGACAACTTCCCAGACGAATGTGAGCTTCGACTTCGGTTCTGAAATGTTTCAACATGTCGCGGATCGGCACTCCGGCAGTCTGACCCAGGCCGCAATTTGCGGCCCTTTCCATTTCCTGTGCCAGGCTGAGAAGTGTATCCAGTTCTTCTAGCTTGCCGTATCCTTGTGTGATGCGGTCTACGATCTCGTACGCGCGTTGCGTACCCACGCGGCAGGGTGTGCACTTTCCGCATGACTCAAAGCGGAAGAACTGCAACAGGACTTTGACCAGATCCACAATGCAGGTGTTCTGATCACAAATCAGCAACGCACCGGAACCCAGTGAGACCCCCGCTTTGCGGAAAGACTCGAAGTCCATGGGAGTATCCTGTAAGCTGGCTGGGATGATGGATCCGCTTGAGCCGCCGGTCTGCGCCAGTCTGAGCACACTACCGGGTTTCATTCCTTTTGCATAAATATTGATTACCTCACGCAGGGTGATTCCCATCGGGACTTCGATCACACCGCTGAAGTTGACATTGCCCATGATCGTGTAGACTTTGGTGCCGGGACTTGATGGCGTGCCAAACGAGCGATACCATTCCGCCCCGTTGCGCAGGATGGCAGGGATATTTGCCAGTGTTTCCACGTTATTGACCAGCGTAGGTTTATTCCAAAGGCCGTGCGTCACCGGATAGGGTGGACGTGATCGTGGTTCGCCGCGCTTCCCTTCGATCGACTCGATCAGCGCCGTTTCTTCTCCACAAACATAGGCGCCTGCCCCCGTGTGCAGGTGAATCTGGAAATTGAAACTGGTGTTGAAAATGTTCCTGCCGAGAAAACCGAATTCCTCTGCCTGCTCAATCGCATGCTCCAAGCGCCGATAGGCGAGACCATATTCGCCGCGGATGTAGATATAGCCTTCATCCGCCCCAAGGGCATAACCGGCTATCGCCATCGCTTCGATGATCACATGCGGATCGCCTTCGAGCACAATGCGGTCTTTGAATGTACCAGGTTCGCTTTCATCCGCATTGCAGATGATATATTTCTTCTTACCATGCGCCATTCGGACGAATTTCCACTTGCGACCTGTGGGGAAGCCCGCGCCGCCGCGTCCCTGCAAGCCGGATTTATCTATGGTCTCGATCACCTGCTCAGGAGTCATTTCGCTCAACGCCTTACCAAGAGCTTGATAACCATTTTCGGCAATAAATTCCTCAATGTTCTCCGGGTCGATGCGACCGGCACGTTCCAGCACAATTCGCTGTTCGGCAGGGTTGTACCCTCTGTGGGCACGCAGCCAGCCGATATTTCCACTTAATTGCTTGGGTGGAGCGACCAGGCCAGTTGCAACTCGTCCCTTGTAAAGATGCTCCTCCACAAGAAAGCGCGCGTCTTCAGCTTTGACAGGTCCATAGACCGTCGCTTCAGGATAGACAACTACCAGAGGCAGGATATTTGATATTCCGACATTGGTGAGAGTGGAGATTTCCACTTCATCCTGAAGATCATAGACGATCAGCGCTTCGGTCAAGTGTTGGATCAACTCATTAGCTCCGAGACGAACGCTCTCGGGGTCATTTGAAACCAGGATCAGGGCACGTTTGGTTTGCATGGATCGGCTCCTATTCGTACCGTGCTAAAATTTCATCGATCTGAGCAGGACTGACGTTCCCATAAAGATCATCATTGATCAACACTACCGGACCAACACTGCAAAGTCCAAGGCAGGAAGTTGTGACAAGCGTCCATTTTTTGTCGGGAGTCGTCTCGCCGTTTTTCAGGTGAAGCGTTTCCCGGAGTGTGTCCCATACAGCTGTGCTTCCAACAACGTGACAGGGCGCACTTTCACAGAACTTAATAACATGGCGTCCTCTCGGTTCCGTGGAGAGCATGTCATAGAAACTGGCAAGCGCGTAAAGCTGGCTTTGCGCGGCAAACACCTGTTCTGTTGAGTTGTGAATTTGTTTGCCAATTTCCCGGAACGCTATGCCGGGAATATAACCAAGCACATGATTAATCTCGCTCAGAATGGGAATCAACGCGTCCCTTTTTGCGCCGTGTCTTTCTATCGCTTCGCTAACAATTGCGGAGACATCATGTTCTTTTGTGGGTGCAATCATCAGACCTCCGTGAGTGGTGTTTCATCGCTTAAGATTCAACTGCAATGGCATTGAAGTTGCAAACCTGCACACAAATACCGCAGCGGATGCAGATATTTTGGTCAATATGATGTACCTGACGACGTTCGCCGCTAATAGCGGCAACCGGGCAGTTGCGCGCGCAAACTGTACAACCGGTGCAGATCGGCTCCTGAATATTCAGCCGAATGAGCGGACGGCAAACCTTTGCCGGACATCGTTTTTCGTAAATATGAGCTTCGTATTCGTGGCGGAAATGTTTGAGCGTGCTGAGGACCGGTGTCGGCGCGCCCTGCCCAAGTCCGCAAAGACTATTGCGCGAAACTTCGTAGCAAAGAGTTTCGAGTTTTTCGAGGTCACCATCCTCACCCCTGCCATCACAGATCTTTTGCAGGAGTTCAAGAATGCGACGCGTCCCCACACGACAAGGTGTACATTTCCCACACGATTCGGCTTGCGTAAAGTCCATGAAGTATCGGGCGATATCCACCATGCAGGAGGTCTCATCCATAACGACGAGCCCGCCCGATCCCATCATGGAACCGGCCTGGGTCAGTGCTTCATAATCAAGTTGCAGGTCAAGCTGCGATTCAGGAAGACATCCGCCCATGGGACCACCGGTTTGCACGGCTTTGAACTTCCTGCCGTCTTTAACTCCACCTGCAACGTCAAAGATGATCTCGCGCAGGGTAATTCCCATGGGAACTTCGATGAGACCCGGCTTGACGACGTTTCCGCCAACCGCAAACGTCTTTGTGCCCTTGGATTTTGCCGTGCCCATGCTGGCATACCATGCCGCGCCGTTTAAGATGATCTGCGGTACGTTTGAGTACGTTTCAACATTATTGTTGTTGCTGGGCTTGCCCCACACGCCCTTGACGGAAGGGAAGGGCGGACGGGGATGCGGCTCGCCGCGCTTGCCCATAATGGATGCTATCAAGGCGGTTTCTTCGCCGCAGACAAATGCCCCCGCGCCGACGCGTACTTCCAGGTCGAAACAGAAATCTGTTCCGAGTATATTGTTCCCTAAAAATCCAAATTCACGGGCCTGTGCGATTGCGATGTTGAGCGTCTCAACTGCCACGGGGTACTCGGCACGGCAATAGATGTAACCGTAACTGGCGCCTACCGCGTATGCCCCAATGATCATCCCCTCGATCACCGAATGCGGATCCCCTTCCAGTACGCGGCGGTTCATGAACGCGCCCGGGTCGCCTTCATCTGCATTGCAGATCATATACTTTGGGCTATCGGCGACGGCACGTGTCAGCGCCCATTTTTTGGCAGCAGGGAAACCCGCGCCGCCTCGTCCGCGCAAGCCTGAACTTAACACTTCATCAATCACACTTTCAGGTGTCATTTCGAACAACACCTTGCCAAGCGCCTGATAGCCGTCGGTTGCCAGGTAATCTTCAATGTTATTGGGGTCGATCTGACCGCAATTGCGCAGGACCACGCGCACTTCCTTTGGGCGCAGCGGACCCAGTTCCTCATCCACGATCGGCTTTACAACTTCGCGGAAACGTTCGACAATTCGTCCTTTGAGAAAATGTTCTTCAACCAGGTACGGAATATCATCCGGCGTCATTCCAACATAATGGACGCCTTCGGGGTACACCATCATCTCAGGTCCGCCCGCACAGCCCCCGATGCGCGAAGTCTCCAGTACCTGAATCTCGTCAATCAAGCCTTGCGCAATAAATTCATCCTGTAATGCATCAACCACATCATGAGCACCTTTGGCAAGGCACTCCGGGTCCACGCATACCAAAACATGTGAGCGATAAAACGCCATACGAAACTCCAAACAAAATCTCAGATTCTCAGAAGTGATCCTCTAAAGATTTTTAGATATGAATGATATTTTCCCGTACAGGCTGTCCGTTCTGGACATGCTGCTTCATGATCTTCTGTGCCACATGGGCATCGACCTTGCCATAAATTACCTTGGGTTGGTCACCCAACATGACTTCAACGATCGGTTCCTGTTCGCACAAGCCAATGCAGCCGGTTTGGGTCACGGTCACACCACTTACTTTTTCGGTTTCGATGAAGTTCAAAACGCTCTTCATTGTGTCGCGCGCGCCGGCAGCAATTCCACATGTTCCCATGGCAACGATCACCTGTACATTACCAGGAGTCGCTTTCATTTGTTTCTTTTGCAGCGCTTCTTCCCGAACACGCCTTAGTTCATCAAGAGATTTAATTGCGGGCATCATTTTCTCCTTTGTAATCCAGTGAATTGACCGTCAGCGCAAGCTCTTCGATGCCTTCCTCGATCATGCCGCGCACAAACGTCAATATTTCAGGTTCTGTCAGTGACATGTCACCAAGCTCGGTTTTCAACTCAGCGTCATCAAAACGAAACTCATGGCTTCCACCATTCGCATCGGTTACCCGATAAAAAAACTGCCAGTGGATTTTCGGATGGGAAATCAGCACCGTTAAAAAAGTGGATGACAGATCTCCAAGCGGCATCCTGTCAATATGGCTGTGACGGAAGGCCGCTTCCACGCGTGTACCGATACCTGGCTCCGATACCAGACTGAATCTACCCTCGGCCATTTCCGCAGCCAGCTTGAACAGTGGAATTCCAAGACCCACATTTCGTGTGGTGCGCGTGGTGTAAAACGGATCCTGCACATTCTGCGCCATTGTCGAGTCCATGCCGCAACCATCATCGATGACACAGGCACACAGCACATCGTTGTATAGATCCTCGTGAACATCGATGATGATATTCCGACTCTGTGCTGCGGCGCTGTTTTCAGCGATATCAAGCAGGTGCAGGGCTATTTCTCTCATTCTCGGGCTTCTGCACTTTCTTCAGGATCTGTGGGAACTTGTTCGGCTTCTGGCGTCCCTGCACTTCATCA
>JANMSY010000450.1:0-4014 GCA_031389865.1 Anaerolineales bacterium
CAATAGCCCACCAATTCGTCTTCCCGATACATGCTGTATATGTTGTTCGCCGAATCGATGTGGTATGCCACGTCTTCCTGGAGATATTGGGGCATGTAGTTATAAATCGCATATGGAGGTTCATACTTCCACTTCAGGAATTCGCGGGCAGACGCTTCGTCGGTCGGCCAATATGAAATAGCCGGGTCTTTCACCCTCATGGCGGGGTGACATTATAGGAAGCGATAATAGGGTTCTGAGCCCAGTTGGCAGCATCCACAGAGACGACCTGGTACATATAATATTGCCCGGGGTCGGGGTCACCCTGCCCATTGAAGCCATACGTACCCGTAATGCCATCATAATTGTTCAGACGGCGGATGGCGTTGGCAACTTCGCGCCGGGTAGGCGGTATACCACCATTTGCTTTGGATGCTTCTTCAATAGCCTTCAAGCATACCCCTGTTGCATCATAGGCCCGCGCAGCAAACGACAGCGGGGCTGTGCCATATTGGGTATTGAAATCCTGAACGAACTTCGCGGCGTTGGAATAATATTGAGCTGGGGCGCTGGTGATGGTGTAGTACATCCCCCCACCCTCAACCAGTGAGGGACCTGCAAGACTGATCATGGATGGATCGTTGAGTGTTTCAGTACCGAGGATTGCACCCGCATACCCTGCAGCGCGCAGCTCCGTTAAGAATGGGATTGCCCGATCGGCTGCACTGGAGATGTAAACCACATCCGGCGTGGTATTCATTATGCCGCTGATGATTTTATTCTTGTTCTCCGCAGTCAACTCTGTGACCATCATCCCAAGCAGTTGGATTCCAAGACTGCCTGAGTCGCGCCTGAAGTACTCCGCGTTTCTGAGACTGCTTTCAATTTGTTGACTAATAATGTAGACGCTGCCATAGCCCTGTGCTTTCGCAAACTGGGCCGCGGCTGCCCCTTGTCCATCTGTACGCGCGATCACACGATTCACTTCAAGATAATTACGGTCCGTCAGGAGTGCAGCAGTGGCTGACGGAGCAACAAAAGCAAGACCCGCCAGATGATACAGGTCTGACGTTGCAATGGTGATATCAGAATCATAGTGGCCGACACCACACAGGATCTCACGATCCCCAACAATCTCCTGTGCATTTACCCGTGCCGTCTGAGCAATATTTTGATCATCATAGGGTACCAGCTCCACCTGGTAACTCAACTCATGCAGAGGCCCACTCAATTGCTGGAGAGCCAGTTCGGCACCGCGCAACATATCCTTACCAAAAACAGCCTGCTCACCCGATAAAGGGACGTGGCTAAAAATTTTGATAACGGCCCTTGGCTCAAAAGGAGTCTGTGTGAGGGCTGGAGGTTGGGTTTCCGCTGGCTGAGTTGCTGGTGCCTGTGTGATTGGAGAGGCAGGATCTGTCGCGGTCGCAAGGGTAATTATTATCGGTGTTGGCCTGGGACCGCAGCCAAAGGTAACGAGCAGGATCATCTGCGACAATAAAAGGGCAGATCTGCGTATCCATAAAACGATTCGTGCGTCGATCATTTTTTCTCCTCCTGTGAGAGAGCTTCTTCCATGTATTTTGAATTTAAATCATCGGATCGCAGCAGCCATCTGCTCATTAGGTCTGTCGTGTTTGCAATGGTATGCTAAGTCTTCATGTGAATTCTGAGATCAAACCAATCCAGAAAACTCCACAGCCTTGTCTGACCAATCTTTGGCCTGCACGGAAAGTAAAAGCCGCTGTTGTGGATTCTGGCTGGCTTCTCCCCATGCACGTTGCCATAGCGAAATCATTGTTTGCATTCGCACAAGTTCAGCGGCGGTTTCTGGTTCCGTGTCCGCGGCTGTCCACTCGATGATGTGTTTGGCTTCATCCAACAAATTTGAGACTATGTTTGGGTCGGTGGATTTTCTGGCAGAGGATGAAATACGTCCAAGTGTGGCGGCAAGCCCACCCAGGCGGCGGGGGAGAGGATCGCGCAAAAAGCGTTCACGGAGTTTTTCCTTGTGGGTCATTGAATATCTGCCAATACGTCTCTCGTTACAGACTCAACCTGCTTGCGCAGGCTTTCATCTTGAATCAGAATATCGCGATTTCCCAATCTCGGTCGAATATTGATCAATGATTCAAATTCGATACGCTGGTCCCCTGGATACCAGTTTGCGCCCCAAAGGTCGTCTTTTTCACTACCATCCTCAAGCAAAATGGATGCACAATCAGCATGCATTTCTCCACCACCCGATAGAAAGCGACGTCGAATATCGTCCACGATTTTGATCATGCCTTCATATTCTTGAAGCATTTCCTGAACTTGCTCAGGAGTTGCCTTTTCCTTGAGTAGGTGAATCATGGTTTCTCCGAGACTGACTGCAACTCCGCCAGCTTTCCAGCCTTCAAACCTTCCAATGTTCCAACTCCCGCCGCGAACATCGTCACCTCAATCTGTTTCTTCGTCAGTTTCATGATCTCAATGGCTTGCTCGGCTGAAACTGCCGCGGCTTTGAGGAATTGTCCTGCCATGCCACCGAGGGATGCACCGAGGGCGATGCACTTGGCGATGTCGAGTCCGTCTTTGATGCCGCCGCTGGCGAGGACTGTCATATCGGGCACGGCTTTCTTCACATTCAGGATTGAGTCTGCAGTGGGGATTCCCCAGCCGACAAACGTCGCGGCGAGTTCACGTGTGAATTCGTCAGGGGCGCGATGCATTTCCACTTGTGACCAGCTCGTGCCGCCTGCGCCGGCTACGTCAATGGCTTGCACGCCGCAATCGGCTAACAGTTTTGCCGTCCGTTCTGAAATGCCCCATCCCACCTCCTTTGCGATGACAGGCACGGCAAGTTTTTTGCACACCTCTTCGATCTTCCTCGCGAGACCTGCAAAGTTTGTGTCGCCGGCATCCTGAACTGCTTCCTGCAACGGATTGAGATGAAGGATCAACGCGTCGGCCTGGATCATATCCACGGCGCGGCGGCACTGGTCAACGCCATAGCCGTAGTTAAGTTGGACCGCTCCGAGGTTGGCGAACAACAAAATGTCAGGCGCAACTCTTCTCACCTGGAATGTTTTTGCCTGTTCCGGCTGTTCGATGGCGGCGCGTTGGGAACCGACTCCCATGGCAACCCTCATCACGTATGCGGCTTCCGCCAGGCGCAGGTTGATGGTCTCGGCGTCGCTTGTGCCACCGGTCATGGAACTGATCAGGACAGGAGCATTTAGTTGCCTCCCGAACAGGCTCAGGCTTGTGTCGACGAAGTCCAGGTCCAGTTCGGGTAAAGCCTCATGGACAAAGTGATAATTTTCGAGGCCGGTTGTCAGCGCGGAGCGGACATCCTTTTCCAAATTGATCTTAATGTGGTCAGCTTTTCGCTGATCTATGGGCGCAACTTTTGGCATGGGGTAGTGTTCCTGTGATTGAATGCACGGCTTGACACGGTAACTTTACCGAGTACAATAACCACGAAAATCTAAAGGAGGTTGTCATGTCTGACACATATGAAGAAGTGAAGGTAATTATCAAAGACCTGCTCGGTGCTGATGATGCAAAAATCACGCCAGAGGCTCGTTTCCGTGAGGAACTCGAAGCGGATTCCCTCGATCTTGTTGAACTGATCATGGCTTTCGAAGATAAGTTCGGCGCTGAGATCTCTGATGAAGATGCACAGAAGATCGTAACTGTGGGTGACGCTGTCACTTACATTGACTCACACAACAAGTAAGTCATTTTTGGCCTAAAGGGCTGTAACGATTATAACCGTAGAGCCGTCTCATCAGACGGCTCTATGTGTTTTCAAGGATCAGCAGGGAGCACGATACATCCTACTCGAAGGGTACATTGTGCCCTGCGTTTTATTTCAACAAGGATGGAATCTCTTCGGGATGCTGCGCGACTTTTACACCGGCGGCTTCGAGGGCGCGGACCTTGTCTGCCGCGCTGCCTGCGCCGCCTTCGATGATCGCGCCGGCATGTCCCATGCGTTTGCCGGGAGGGGCGGTCTGCCCGGCGATGAATGAGACTACCGGCTTGGTC
>JANMSY010000464.1:0-11979 GCA_031389865.1 Anaerolineales bacterium
CGGCTCAACCGCTCCGCCTGGCAGACACCATTGACCGTTATCTGCGCGTTTCGTGAGAAGAATTCGCCTGTTTTCATCGAAAATGGCGGCGGAACATCCCAGGCGTATTTTGCCCTGACGGCCCAGTCTTTCACCATAGAGAATTTGAGTCATTTTGCTGCTCCTTGATTCATAAAAATCTGTAGGAATTATCGTGTATGTCGCTGTAAATTCAAAGTGTGGAAAATAGTAGTTAGTTTTTGGTGCAAAACTCTCAAGATCAGCCTTGCGAAGGTTTTCAGCAAGCGCCGAAGCACCTTAAGAGCAACCTTCGCAAGGCTTTTGCACCAGAAACTAGTTAAGCGGTAAAATTGCCCCAGTCTAATGGCTGAAAATAGAAATGCAACCGACGCTTCCATGCGTATTAATAGTGAAGGCAGACCATTGCGCGGGCGTGATGAAAAAGTGGCACAGCAACCGAGTGATGAGATCCTCGTGATTCAGGTTGCCGGTGGCAATAGTGCCGCGCTTGAGACACTGTATGACCGATACGCCGCAACAGTCTATGGCATCTCACTTAAAGTAATGGGTGACCCGGCCCTGGCGGAAGATGTGTTGCAGGAAACATTTTGGCGCGTATGGAAGAGTGCAGCCACCTATCAATCGCAGCGCGGCAGTTTCACAAGCTGGCTTTTTCGAATTGCGCGCAACCTTGCCATTGATGCGTATCGGCGCCAGAATGTCCGCCCACAAGGCGTATCTACTGGCGAGAGCGCCGAGTCGGTTCTGGACCAAACCCCTGATCCCGCTATGGATGTGGCAGAGCAGGCCCAATCGGTCCTTATGAATAAGCAGGTGCGCAGGGCAATGGGTTCCCTGCCGGGCGCACAACGGCAGGTGATTGAGATGGCTTATTTTTATGGGATGACCCGGCAGGAAATTGCGGAAGCGACCGGTGAGGCGCTGGGAACGATCCATACCCGCGCACGTCTGGCATTGCAGAAATTACGGGAAGAGCTCGAAAAGCAGGAGTTTGAAGGATAGTCATGGAAAACAGCGTCGAAGAATTGCTGCCATTTTATGCACTGGATGCGTTGACTGATGAGGAACGCGAGCTCGTCGAACAGTATTTGATAGAGCATCCTGAAGCGCGCCAGCAGATCGAAGAAATGAAATATACAGCCTCGGTATTGCCATTGAGTGTATCACCTGTTGAGCCGCCGCGGCATGCCAGGGAGCAGTTGATGGCGCGCGTCGCCGCGGACGAACGCGCCCGCTCCGGAGTGAGGCCTCAGCCTTCCGCGCGCGTGAACCGCTTTGAATCCTTCTTCCGTACCTTCAGTCTGGCTGCAGCAGCAGTCGCGATCGTTTGGGTCATCGTTCTAAATGTCCAGGTTGTCCGCTTACGAAACGAGATGGCTACTTTGAATAGTGCTCTTGCAGCACAATCCAATTCATTAAATCAGATCATCGAAACATTGCCACAGACGACTCCTTCTCAAGCCATCACAGTTTCATTGAAGGGGACGAATGCAGAGCCGCAGGCGCAGGGACAGTTGATTGCCGACCCAGCCAGCCAATCCGCCGTTTTGGTGATTTCAGGTTTGCCTCCCCTCGAGGCCGGCAAGACCTATCAGGTGTGGCTGATCGGTGGAGCGCCAGTCAGTGCAGGCCTTCTCACGGTTGATTCAAATGGACAGGGCGTACTTATCGTGACGTCAGAGGAAGCGATTGGTTCGTTCAACTCATTGGGTATTTCGGTTGAACCGGAAGGCGGCAGTCCACAACCGACCGGAGATATTGTCGTGTTGAGTGACCTGTAAGTAGCCATTTTCTTTTACAAAAGAGTGTTGAGAATCAAAATTCTCAACACTCTTTTTATTTCCATAAATGCAAAACAAATTTGCCTGCGTATGTATAAATAGGGATACCCAAAACTAGTTCCATGATTTCCCTGGAAGGAGGCAGACCTGTGAAGAGAGTCGATAGGTTCGGTAATAAACAACTCAGTTTATTGTTTTAGAGCAGACAAATTCAGTAAATCACAGGTTTTACCGTCATTGCGAGGAGGATGTCTTTCCCGACGAAGCAATCTTACTCCTCAGACGGAAAATTGCTCGAAAATATGAGATTGCTTCGCAAAGAACCCTCGCAATGACGGGTTATGCTGAGGTTAGAATCAAATTCGTGATTTACTGAAATTATGAAAAAGACCTGATTATCTGGATATCTATGGCCATGATGCTGCGGCCTGGGCACAGTATAAAAACGGTAATTTCGAAGAAGCGCAAACGTTGATGGATCAAGCCATGGCATTCGGCACGCACGATGCAGGCCTGTATTATTACGCAGGATAGTATATGTCGATGAGCCCTGTTAGCTTGTGTCCTCCTTCCAGCCCACCCGGGGACCGCTGCGACCGCCTGCAAATGTATCTTTCTTAGAAACACTGTCCTAGGGTAACTCCTAATGTCTTTTTCATCACTACACTTGTATACTGTTTCTTATATGTCCGCTCGTGAATAGGCTGCACGCCGTAGAGACGTACGGCCCCATCGTTAACTGAGTATCGCGCGAGTGCTTTAACTGCCGCACAGATATAGATTCTACAGGATTGGATCCGAATGGCTGGCAAAAGATACAGTCAAATGGGTCGGTTCCTCTGCAGATGACAATAAACCAAATAATCCGGCCAACTATAAAAAAGCTGACTAATTCTCTATAAAGTGCTGGCTAAAGCCTGATATGTTTCCGCGCCTACATGAGGCAACCTGTCATGGGATCGAAGGAGGTGATATTTATTGAAAGAATAAGTAACGTTGAATGCTGAGAATTTCTTTTAGAAATGCGAAACAAACCAGCCTGCGTATGGATATGTATACCGCCATGAATCCATTGATATCGTAGAAAAAGGGCTTCTACAGCCCGGCAAAGTGGATCACAACATATCCGTGCCTCCTGGTCGTTGGAAAGTTTACCGTTTTATACTTGTAAAGGAGTACCCATGCGTAAGTTACTTAATGTGCTTGTGGTGAGCCTGACCGTGCTAGCCTTGATGTTCGGGACTGCACCGGCCCCATCGAGCGCAGCCAGTCACCGCGAAGCACCTCTCATCTCCATGGATCCCACCGCGGATATCACTGACTTCTTCATGTTCCGCAGTTACGAAACCGGGAGGGATGACAAAATTGTGCTCATCATGGATGTCAATCCCCTTGAAGAGCCCAGTGGCGGACCTAATTACTACAACTTTGATCCTACCGTGCTCTACACAATGAATGTTGATAACAACATGGACGGTAAAGCGGACGATGTGCGCTTTGAATTTGAATTCAAGACGGAAATCCGCGGAGTCGTCAAGGATCTGGGATTATTTTTAGGATATGTCGCTATACCAGGGCCCATCACGGCTCTTGATGGCCCGGGTTCCGAAGGGCTTGGGTTGCGCCAGACCTATAAAGTGACAATGATCAAGAATGGAAAAAGTAAGGTCATAGGGAAAGGTCTGTTTGCTGTGCCGTCCAACGTGGGGCCGCGTACGATGCCGGACTATGAAGCCCTTGCCCGGCAGGGCATCTACGAACTGAAAGATGGCGCACGGGTCTTTGCAGGTCAGCGCGACGATCCGTTCTACATCGATGTTGGAGCGATTTTCGACACGCTTAACCTGCGGAACCCTGGTGTAGACCAGCTGTCTGGATTCAATGTTCACACCATCGCGCTCGAGGTGCCCGCCAGCTGGCTGACACAGGATGAACAGGGTCCATCTGATACTGAAACCCCTGTCCTGGGTGCCTATGCCAGCACGTACCGCCGCACCACAACTGTTTTGCGTACAGAGAAAATGGCTGATGAGGCTGAAGTTGATGAAAGCAAAACGCAGGATAGCCAGGAGCGCCAACAGGGAGAAGGGGAGTGGGTCCAAGTACAGCGCCTTGCAAACCCGCTCGTGAACGAGACCATCATCGGCACGGTAGCCAAGGATCGCTGGAATGCCCGGGATCCATCCACAGAGAAGCGGTTCCTCAATTATTACTTGAAGCCGCGCCTGGCGCTCGCCCTCCAGCTTGTTGTGGGACTGGATACCGGCTGCACACCCTTCGGTGATGCCAATTGCCAACCAAATCCGCCGGCCCCTGCTGACACCACTCTCGCAGCCTTCAACCGCACGGACCTGGTGAATATCTTGCTAAAATATTCGCCAGAGAGCAAAAAACTCTCTGAGCTGTTGCGGTTGAATATTAGCGTTGCACCCGTAGCGCTTGCCGATCAGCAGCGCCTGACCGTTCTGGCGGGCGATAATGCTGGCTGGCCCAATGGCCGCCGCCCGATGGACGATGTAACCGACGTTGCTGTTCAGGTTATCGGTGGACCAAACTACATCGCTGCAGGTGCAGGTGACAACGTAAATGAGAATGATATGCCTCTGCCAGACACGTTCCCATTCCTTTCTACGCCATGGGATGGTGTCAACCGCATTCATCAAAACCCGCCGGCCGCTCTTCCGGCGACCCCTGCTCCCTGATCGCAGGAGCGCCTACACCTGAACACAAATATGGCATCCCAGGCCACGGGCAGGCGAAGCAATCTCCAACTTTACCAGTACTTTTTGCTGTAGGAGACTGCTCCCTCGCAATGCTACGTAGACGTATCACTTCATGTTCAGGTACTTTCACAAATGTAACGGAGAGTGAGGCGGGACTATGTTCCCGCCTCACTCCACCGCGCCGACCTTGAAACTGTGCAGAAAGAAGACCTTATGCAAATCCTTTCTCAAAACCGAACCTTCAACCGTGTCATTATGCTGGCTTTGCTCACTGCGCTCATTGTTATTGCATCCTGGAGACTTACATCTGCTCGCGGCGTATCAACCCGCCTTGCAGAGGCATATGGCTACCTGGCTGAGTCTGTTTCCCGTACGAGTTCTTCAGCGGAGACACAGATCCAGACCCTGCAGGATCGACTCCGCACGGATCCAAATGATTGGCAGGCATACAGTCAATTGGGGTTGGCTTACCTGCAAAAGGCGCGCGAGACAGGCGACCCCAGTTATTATGAAAAAACAGACGAAGCATTGGATAAGGCGCTGGCTTTGCAATCGGATGATTATGCTTCGATCAGTGCCAAAGGCGCGCTGGCGTTAGCCCGTCACCAATTCCATGCAGCGCTCGAATGGGGGGAGCAGGCAAAACAGGTCAATCCGGATCGTACCTATGCTTATGGAGTGATCGCGGACGCGCAGATCGAATTGGGGCATTATGACGAAGCCATTGAAACGTTGCAGACCATGGTCGACTTGCGGCCCGATATGAGTTCCTATTCAAGAGTATCTTATATTCGCGAGTTGCATGGTGATGTAGAAGGCGCCCTCGAGATGATGCAGCGTGCTGTGGAGAGCGGCGTGCCCAACGCCGAAAACACGGCCTGGGTGCGGACGCAGTTGGCCAATCTTTATTTCAACAAGGGCGATTTGGAGCAAGCTGAAATTGAATATCAGCTTACCCTCCAGAACCGACCGGATTATGTGTATGCCCTCGCCGGGCTGGGGCGCGTTCGTGCGGCGCAGGGGAATATGGATGAAGCAATCAAGTTGTTGAATCAGGCAGTCGCGATCATGCCGATGCCTGAGTTTGTGATCACGCTTGCGGATCTGTATCAGGCAACCGGCCAGGAGGAAGCGGCCAGTCAGCAATACAAACTCCTGGCAACCATAGAAAAACTCCATAGCGCCAATGGTGTGGATATGGATATGGAAATCGCCCTATTCAATGCTGATCATGATCAAAGTTTGAAGGAAACTGTCGAGCTGGCTCGCAAGGCATATACCAATCGTCCCAGCATCCATGGGGCGGATGTGCTGGCCTGGGCACTTTATAAGACCGGTGATTATCAGGAAGCGCAAAAATATTCCGAGCAGGCGTTGCAGCTTGGAACGCAGGATGCGCTGAAATTATTCCATGGCGGGATGATCGCCCTTGAACTTGGCAACAAGGCTCAGGCGCGTGAGCATCTTGAACAGGCACTGGCGATCAATCCGCATTTTTCGATTTTATACGCCGATGAGGCGAGAAGAACATTGCGGGCGCTGCAAGAGTAGATCAATTGCTCCAACCGCCGTCCGCGGCGCTCAGAGCTAGAAAGGTCCCTATGAAAAAGTTTCGACGCGTCAGTGTTGTGGTATTTACCCTGCTCACCTGCTTTATCTTTGTGCCGGTAGCTTTTGCGCATCCGCTGGGCAACTTCACGATCAATCAATACGCGGGCTTGCAGATCAGCCGCGAGATTGTTGTGCTTGACTATGTCCTCGATATGGCAGAGATCCCGGCGTTTCAGGAAATTTCTGCATTCGATGCAAACGGAAACGGTCTGGCAGATTCCACGGAGGCCGCGGGATATCATGCAGAGAAATGTACCTCGCTTAAAGGGGACTTCAGCCTGCTTCTCAACAATCGATCAGTAGATTTGAGCCTTGCATCTTCCTCTGTGGAGTTCCCGGCGGGGGTTGGTGGCTTGCCGACCTTACGCTTGACCTGTGAGTTTCAAGCTCCCATTGAATTAACGAATAACACTCCTGGTCTTTCCTTTGCCAACAATGCCTTCCCGGACCGGCTGGGATGGAAGGAGATCGTCGTCATTCCCAATGGCGTATCCTTGCAGGGCGAGTATTCCTCCACCAGCCTTAGCAACCGCCTGACGACCTATCCAGAAGATTTGCTGACCAGCCCGCTTGAGCAGCGTCAGGTTAATTTTGAAATCACGTCAATTTCGCTTCCCAGCCAAAACGGATCTCCGGTACCTGGAGAAACAACATCTCCAGGATCAGACCGTAATGACACGTTCACCCGCTTGATCCTGCTGGAGGAAATTACCTTCCCCACCTTGCTGCTTGCGCTTGGCATCTCTTTCGTCTGGGGCGCGATGCATGCCATGACGCCCGGGCATGGCAAGACGATCGTCGGGGCGTATCTGGTGGGTTCACGCGGCAATCTGAAACATGCAGTTTATTTGGGGTTGACCACAACAATTACACACACGTTGGGCGTGTTTGCTTTTGGGCTGATCACGCTTTTTGCAGCGAAATTCATCCTGCCTGAAACGTTATACCCCTGGATGAGCCTGCTCTCCGGGTTATTTGTGGTTGGCATTGGCGTCAATCTTCTGGTGAGTCGCTTTCGATCTTCTGGCGCAGGGAGTGAACTTCGCCGGCTCCAGACAAGCCTTGCTGGGTCAGGAAAACCCCCTTCCCCGGTCCTCGGACATGCCCACGCACAGGCACTGAGCCAGCCGCATCGGTATGTTCTCAATTCTTCTTCACCTGCAAGTTTTCATACTCACGACCACTCCACCGCGCACGTCCATGATCATGAAGATCACAGCCACGAGCATGGCCATGATCATAGCCACGCGGATCACTCACATCTGCCGCCTGGCACGAATGGAGAACCTGTCACCTGGCGCAGTTTGCTGGCGCTCGGCATTTCGGGCGGATTATTACCCTGCCCATCTGCCCTGGTGGTGCTGTTGGGCGCGATCGCCTTGAACCGCATCGGCTTTGGCCTGGTATTGGTGCTGGCGTTCAGTCTGGGGTTGGCAGGCGCGCTGACTGCGATCGGCATGCTGTTTATTTATGCGGGCAGACTCTTTGAACGCTTCCCTTCTCAGGGAAGGCTTATTCGGTTCCTGCCGGTATTGAGCGCGCTGTTTGTTGCAGCGGTAGGACTGGCGATTTCCATTAAGGCGCTGGCTGACATCGGGATCATGTAATCAAATAGGGATGGGCAGCAGCTGCTCATCCCTGCATCTTATTTGCACAAGCCGCCGTCCTCGGTGGCATTTCCGAAAACGATCCTGCGCCGGGGACGGCGCACGGAGCATGGAGTTATTTTATGAACGTGCCGTTACGCAGTTCCCTGAGAGTCTCCTGGATCTCTTCGATGGTATTCATCACGAAGGGACCGTAGGGGACAATCGCTTCCTTAAACGGTGCGCCCGCGATCAGCATGAAGCGGACGGGGGTGTTCTCTGTTTTGACCGTGATGCAATCGCCGTCTGCGAACTTGAGTAATTTGACAGACTCGATCGTCTCGCCTGAAAACACTCCTTCGCCTTCGAAGATGTATGCCAGCGCGGTGTGTCCGCTGGGGAGGGGCTGCGTCCATTCGATATCGGGAGCAAGCTGGACGTCCAGATAAAGAGGCGACCCTGAAATATCCACCACCGGACCTGTGACGCCATCCACCGTCCCAGCCACGATGCGGATCTTGACTCCATCCTTTTCGTAGGTGGGAATGGTCGAGGCGTTCACTTCCTGATAGCGCGGCTCAGACATCTTGAGATGCGAGGGCAGGTTGACCCACAGCTGGAAGCCGTAAATGTTGCCGCTGGCGCCACGGCGCGGCATTTCCTCGTGCAGGATGCCGCGGCCCGAGCTCATCCATTGCACATCGCCCGGGCCGATGACGCCTTCGTTGCCGAGGCTGTCGCGGTGGGCAGTGGAGCCTTCGAGCATATAAGTGACCGTTTCGATGCCGCGATGCGGGTGGTAAGGGAAGCCGCGCAATGGGCCTTCGAGCGGATCATTAAAGGCGAAGTGGTCGAACAGCAGAAAGGGATCGAACTCGTTGCTGACACGGGGCGCAATGGAGCGGCGTAGTTTCACGCCCGCGCCCTCAATGGCAGTCTGCGGTTCGATCATTTGGGAGATTTTTCGTAGAGTATTCATATCGTGTAGATGAGGTGAGAGGGGAGGGTATTACTGGGGTCATGTCGCTCTGAGGAAGCGGTCGCAGCGACCGAAGGGTCTCTACGATCGTTGTAGAGATGCCTCGAGCAACAACCGCCCTCAGCATGACAGTGTATCAAGTGCCTTCAACAGGTTTCATCGTGCTTGAGCTGGCTGGCACGCGCTCAATTCTTTTCGGGTTTCAGCCTTCCGATAGAGTAATAACCAAACGAAGGAGTAGCAGGATTTTGTTAATGCTTAAGCTTTCCTTTCATAGCACCTGATCCGAAATTGATGGCAGAAATGCCCACAAGAGCGACTCGCGTCATATCAAGCCATTGGTTATTGATTATCAGTTACCCATTACATCGGAAACCAAGCACAAACCTTGAAAGAGGAGATATGCCCCTTCCTGCTGGGAATACGAACCATCACCCTCAACCAGCGCGGCTGTGGAGCTGATAGCCGCCTCTGCAAACTCTGCTGCTGAGAAAATCAAGATACCGTTTTTCTCAGCTACCTGTTCCACATAAAGTTGCGTGGAGGATTTTGATGGATACTCATTATAGAATTGTACATAATTAGCAACAGAACAAACTGACTGCAAATACAGAAGCGCTTCATCCTCGCTCCGGTTAGCCTCAGCCCTGAACCATCTGACAAAATCATCCTGCAACGGCGAGAGATTATCGCTCCTATATAATAATGAAGCGGCCTCATCGACCGATTGCGAAGAGCGAATCACGTCATCCCAATATCTTAATGCTTTATCAGAGTATTGAGCCTGACGACCGATATCATCAGCATACTGTTGCGAGGTTCGGGCAACATCATCTCCATATTTAGTGACAAATCGGGCTATGTCATCACCAAATAGCCGTCCAACATCATCTGCCTGGTTTGCAACACTTTTGACGGCTGGAGTGCATCCTGCTAATAGGACAATAAGAAGGATGAAATTAAGTGATCGGGTTTTCATAGTACCTCCAAGGATTGACTAGGGTTAAAACGTTGAGAATAGCCTGATTTGGCTTGATTTTGATGTCTATCCAAAGATTCTGTTAAAGGCTTTCTAACAAACCATCCACCTACCTCTCCGCATAGGTCGTGCTCACATGTTGCGAAGCATCTACTTCAGGGGATAAGCCCTCGACCTGCGCTGGCACGGACGACAGCAACGCCCACCAGCCGCTTTTTATGATCTGAATTAATTATTTACATGGTTTTGCCCTTTAATCCCAGGGAGCGCAGAATGGGGCGCACTCCCTGACCGCTTCCAGTTCCGTAGTGAAATTATCATAATGCGTGTCAGATTGACTCAGCAAGCCTCTGATCTTTGTTTCTGTCTCCTCTGCCCGAAATGCCTGGAAGGCGCCAATCAGAGTTTCCATATAGCCTAGCAGTTCCTTTTTGGCAGTTCGCATACAGGCAGGCACAGCCACTGACTGGGTATCCATGAAGATCTGCTGCAAGTCATTCACCGGGCGGGTGAGCCCGGCCCGATAGACAGTGGTTGCAAACTGGTAGCTCGCATCATACGTTTTCAGCTGACTGACCAGGAACGCGGATGCATCCTCGACATCACTTACTTCGCAGGGGTTATACAGGTACATCCACGTGTAGATACCCACTGCGGCAACAACCAACAAAACGATGAGTATGCCCGCGGGCAATAGAAAACGTTTTATTTTCTGGAGAGTTTGTGATGTTTTGGGAGGTGTTGGATTTTCCATATGGACAGCCTTATGTATGCAATCTGGCTGTGTTGCCGGCGCACGTCACATTCCCCTTCCCATAATACGGATCAGCTTCACTCGTTTCCCGTTGAAATCCAAACTCTCAACCTTCCAGCCAGCATTTGCCCATGCACGCGCATTGACGTGGTTGCCCTCCTTCTCATGATCCCACCATGACTGTTCATACGCGGATGCCGGCAGTTTACTGTTCAATATTCTTTCGATCTGTTCGAAACCAAGGGTTACTTCCCGTTGGCTTTCAGGAAGGTTGCGCAGGTACTTTTCAAGCGGAGCATATTTGCTAGCCATAGCTATTCCTTTCTTTACAGGGGGTCTTGCGCAACGCGGATAAAACCAACCCCTCCTACCTTCGCGAAGCATGCCCTTCAAGGGCAGATGTCCGAGGGACAGAAGATGTCACAATTCTCCCATAAACGCCCGCCCCTCCCTGCGGTCGCATCTTCGGCGGATGGTAACAACTTCCAAAGGTGCACACGTTACAATAAACCTGCTCGTCGAAAGCGTTCTAAAAGTGCGGTGCTCTTGCCGTATTTTTCCCGAATATATTTGAAACGTTCGATAAACTTGTTTTTTCTCTGCTTGTATTCCGACATATCGCGCAATTCAACCAGCAGTTTTGTAGCCTCATCATAGGTGGTTCCGCGCTTCTGCTCAAGAAGCTTTTCCACAGATGCCCAATGGGTCTCTTCTTCTTGTGCGAGTTTCTCCAATCTTTGAATCCTCTTGCGTTCGGCTTCCTCCCGCGCTTTGCGATTCGCCACTATTTGAATTTTCTCGGCTTGTTCAAATAATTCACTGGCAGTACGAGTTGACTGGAACTGCGAAGGCAGTTTTCCTCCACTCCATTGGCTAAGGTGTTTTTTCAAAGACAAAACTGCGCCAGGTTCGCCGCGAACGATTTGAAGCAGGTGGGCGTCGCTTTCTGCGCGAGTCAATTTTGCAATCGCAGATTCGAGATCTGGCTCGGGCGACGATACCGCGTTTTTGCTGGCAGCAGCCGCGGCATTGATAAGGTGCGAGTCTATTTCAAAGAATTCCGCAAACGCTTGCAGGCTGGCATTCAGTTTTTTCAATCCTGCTGGCACGGGCGGTTCGAGCTCCTCTTCCACTTCTTCGGGATCATCCATTGAAATAACTTTGAGCCAGGCGAGATACAACATACGCGTATCGCCTTGCAGGATTTGTTCGCGCAGGGGCGTGAGTTGACCGAGGACGCTGTCCGATTCGACCCATTCGAAAAAGTCCGAATCTTCGCTGCACTGAATCTCGAGAACGAAGTATTTTCCATGCTCTTCAAGCATGATTCGATCTTCAAAAAGATAGGGCTGGAGGGAGGAAACATCCACAAGGTTCTTGGGCAGGCGAAACAGGAGCCGTCGCACACCAAAGTTTGAATCATACAGGAATGCGTCGAAGTATCGTAGCAATACTTTTTCGGGATCATGCTTGAAATCGCCCCACGAGTATGTGACGACCGCTTGTGTGGACGTGACTGCATCCATGTGGCTGGAAAGCCCGTTT
>JANMSY010000577.1:0-5654 GCA_031389865.1 Anaerolineales bacterium
CTTCTGCCCGAGATCAGTGGCGCATTCTTCCAGCCCATGTTAAGAGGAATTGAAGCAGGTACTCACGAAGCAGGCTACGACCTCCTCATCCACGCCACCCATGAGCAGGGACGTACCCGCCGTCCTTTGGGCGAGCACAACACAGATGGACTGCTCATCTTTACCAATAGCCTGGATCCACGCGAACTTCACCGCCTGCACAGCATCGAATTTCCGATTGTACTTTTGCATCAAAGCCCGCCCGACCTGCTGAACATACCGGTCATTGCCATCGAGAACAAAGACGGCGCCGCCATGCTGGTCAATCATTTGATTGAAGCGCATGGACGGCGCCGAATTGTTTACCTGCGCGGCCCTCAAGGTCATGAAGATTCAGTCTGGCGCGAGCGTGGATATCAGGAGGCGCTTGAATCTCACAACATTTCATTTGACCCAGCTCTCATTGCATCAGGCGGATTTGATGATGAGGAAGCCTTTATCGCCATCCAACAATTGTTGCTGGATGAGCTGGGCTTCGACGCAGTCTTTGCCGGCGACGACGATGCCGCCAGCGGGGTCATTCGTGCCTTGAAACTGGCAGGCCGCCTCGTTCCGAGAGATGTGGCTGTTGTGGGTTTCGACGATGTTCCCTTTGCTCGATATCTCTCCCCCGCGCTGACAACGGTACACGCGCCGATCGAGCAGGTCGGGCGCGAAGCTGTCCGCCAGCTGGTCCGCTTGATGAACGGCGAACAGGCCGAGGCGTTGACCCTGATGCGCACCGAGCTGGTCATCCGTGAATCCTGCGGGTGCCTGCCTTCATCTCCAGAGCT
This sequence comes from Anaerolineales bacterium, assembly GCA_031389865.1. Taxonomy (GTDB): domain Bacteria; phylum Chloroflexota; class Anaerolineae; order Anaerolineales; family Villigracilaceae; genus Defluviilinea. Next base: position 813 of record JANMSY010000577.1, read on the forward strand.
GCAAGACAAGATTTTTTCATCCACGAGGAGGTGAACTGTCAACAATGATATCCGTTCGCCAGAGTCCAAATCATATTCACGTTTTCGGAGGAGCTAATGAAAAAAAACCTGTTCAAACTGCTGGGGATGCTTGTGCTGGCTTCCGTGTTGATGAGCGCCTGCGGCGCTGGTGCTGCCCCTGCCACGCAGGCACCCGCTGAAAAAGCCAAGGTCGTCATTTTCGTCGGCTTCGGCACAGGCACAGACCCCGATCAAGTTACAGCGCAGGAGGCACTCGCAAAGAAGTTCAACGATTCGCATGCCAATATCGAAATGGAATTTCTGATCGTGCCCAATGAGGAAGCAACGGAACGTTATCTCGCCATGGTGGCGGGTGGCAATGCGCCACAATTGGTGGGCCCACATGGAACGTCAACCATTGCCAAATTCAAGGAACAGTGGGAAGACGTGACCCCTTATATTGAAAAAGACAGCTATGACATGAGCGACTTCTATGGTCCCGCCACGACAATCAATAAATACCCGGATCTGGACGCGGGCCTGCCACTTGGCCTGTATCCTTCATTCATCTTTTATAACAAGGATGCATTTGACGCGGCAGGTGTGGCATACCCGACTCATGACTACGCCGATACATCATGGACTATCGAAGCCTTGCGCGAGATGGCCATGCAATTAACCCTCGACGCGAATGACAATACTCCCAATGATGCAGAGTTTGATCCCGCCACGATCAGGCAATGGGGCTACGCCGATACGTGGACAGATATGCGCGGGCAGATGACGATGTTTGGCGCCCCAACCGAGGGCCGCCCGACCAGTGACGACTACAAGACCGCGCAGGTCAACTCTCCCGAATGGATCTTTGGCGCACAATGGCTGCATGATGGGATCTTCAAAGATCACTTTATCCCCGATGCGGCGGGCCAGAGCGCGATCGATGCCGATACAGGTGACCCATTTGGCGGTGGTCATGTGGCGATGTGGTACAGCCATACATGGTACATGTCGGAAGGCTTGAACGAACTTCCATTCAAATACGACATTGCTCCGTTGTTCCATAATCAGGATGGCGAGCGCATCTCCCGTATCCATGCCGACCTGTTCACCATGCCGAAGACCGCCAAGAATAAGGACGCCGCCTGGGAGGTGATGAAGTGGCTCGTCGCGCCGGAACAGATCGTTGACGTTTGCAAAATATACGGTTGTCTGCCTGCACGCCAGTCATCACAGGAAGCGTACCTGAATTATATGAAGGAACGCTATCCAGGCATTGACTATGATGTAATATTCAGCGCCATTGATTACCTTGACAGCCCGCACCATGAGTCGTGGGTCCCGGATTGGGGCAGGGTCAATGATGCACTCAACAATACCCAGTCCACCATTTACACGGATCCGAATGCCGATGTGGAAGCCCTGATGAACATCGCAAATGAAGACGTGCAGAAAATTATCGACGAATACGCGGGCGGCAAGTAGGCCTATGTTCAGTCACATAAACTGACATTGCGAGGCACGAACGACAGTGCTTCGCAATGTCAGAGTCTGGAGCGTTATGACCCTCTTCAAGCCACAGAAGATCAGCCTTGCCCGCCGCGAAGAGCTCGCCGGTTATGCTTTTATTATTCCCTGGATCATTGGTTTTATCATTTTTACGATCGGGCCGATGCTATCATCCCTGTATTTTTCATTCACGGAGTACAACATTGTTGACCCGCCGCGCTGGGTGGGGCTGGCGAATTATGCGCGTGTTTTTTCCGGCATACCGGAATTCATCCAAACCGGCGACCCACGCCAGTTGGGTGACCCGCTCTTCTGGAAGTCGCTGCAGGTGACCCTCTATTTCGCCTGTCTTGCCCTGCCGCTGAATCTGATCTTCAGCTTTATTCTTGCCATACTACTCAATCAAAAAATCCCTGGCGTCAACATCTGGCGCACGATCTTCTTCCTGCCCTCGATCATTGCCGGTGTGGCGGTGACACTGCTCTGGGTTCGCATTCTAAATCCACGCATGGGGATTTTGAACCCATTTCTGCAGAACGTGCTTGGCATTCAGAATCCACCCGGCTGGCTGCAGGACCCGAACTGGGCTGTGCCCGCGCTGGTACTCATGAGTCTCTGGGGTGTGGGCGGCTCGATGATCATTTACCTGGCGGGCCTGCAGGGGATTCCCACGGACCTGTACGATGCCGCCAAGGTGGATGGCGCGAACGCCTGGCACCGCTTCTGGAATGTCACCTTCCCGATGATGACGCCTGTCCTTTTCTATAATCTGGTACTTGGCATGATCAGCACCTTCCAGTATTTTACGGAGGTCTATGTCGCCACCCAGGGCACCGGTAACCCTCAACGGGCGACTCTTTTTTACAACTTGTATCTCTATCAAAATGCATTCCGATATTTTGACATGGGCTATGCGTCCACCATGGCGTGGATCCTGTTCATTATTGCACTGCTGCTGACCGCGTTGATCTTTCGCTCATCCAGCGCGTGGGTTTATTACGAAGGACAGTTACGAGGCCGATGATGAAAAAAATAACTGAACTCTTCACACGGCTCGGCAGAAGCACCAGGGGACACGAATTCCTATTCAAGGGAATCACTACGCTGATCCTGGCTGCAGGCTCCGTGGTCATCATGATCCCGCTGGCGTTCATGATCTCGACCTCGCTTAAGGATCCCGCGCAGATCCGCTCAGATGCGAATACACTCATCCCGCGCAAGCCCGTGACCGTGGAAATGAACGGCGAGAGAAATCCCATCTATGATGTGACTGTTGACGGAGTCTCGAAACAAATGCCCATGATCCGGAAAATGCCGGATGGGATGGCACAATTCATTGATCCATCCATGCCTGATGATGTCCTGGAACTCAAGCTCAAGGAACAAACTCCACTGTACAGGCTTGACATCCACTGGGAAAATTATCCTGAAGCGCTGACTGCCATGCCGTTCTTTCGCTATCTCGGCAACACGCTCATCGTCACGTTTGTGGGCATGTTCGGCATGTTGTTTTCATCATCACTGGTGGCATATGGATTTAGTCGCTTTCGTGCGAAATGGCTGAACACATTGTTTTTGATACTGCTCTCGACCATCATGCTTCCATCACAGGTAAGACTCATCCCGCTGTATATCTTCTTTCAAAATCTCGGCTGGGTCAATTCGCTCCTGCCATTGATCGTTCCGCAATTCTTTGCCAATGCCTATGATGTTTTCCTGCTTCGGCAGTTCTTCATGACTATCCCGCTGGAACTCGACGATGCTGCAAAAATTGACGGGGCAAACCCGTTGCAGGTGTTACTGTACATCATATTGCCGCAAGCGCGCCCGGCTTTGATCGCAGTGGGAATTTTCCACTTTCTGTATGCGTGGAATGATTTCTACGAACCGCTGATTTTCCTGCATTCCCGCGAGAATTGGACCCTGGCCGTGGGCCTTCAAACCTTCGATGCCCTTTATACAATCAACACGCATCTCATCATGGCTGTCTCTGTTCTCATGATAGTCCCGCCAATTTTGCTGTTCTTTTTCTCGCAAAAGGTATTTACACAAGGCGTTGTCTTTTCGGGCATCAAAGGCTAACCTCGTCATTGCGAGCGACGGCGAAGCAATCTCATAGTATCCTCGAAAAGCACAATTTCCATCAAAAGGGCATCACTGAAAGATGTATCATAAACAACGCTGGACCCCCGAAAAGATCAAACAACGGCTTGAATTAATAAGTCCCCTGGTCTACAGAAAAAGAAAATCTCTGTCTTCATTTCAGTACCGCGAACTGGACAGTGCCATTGTTCCCGCCCCCGTCGGCATGGACGTGGACGATTCCAAATGGCCGGAGATCAATACCCATGACTACTGGGGCTCATGGATGCAGAACTTTGTCCTGCGAACCACCTTCACCATCCCGGAAGGCTGGGATAAGACTCAACCGATTGCTCTATATCTTCCGCTCGGCGATGCAGGCGATTTCAGTCATCCCGAAGCGCTGGCTTATATGGACGGTGAACCGTACGCGGCATGTGACCGCCATCATCAGGAGATCCTGCTCAAACCCGATTTGGCAGATGGAAGATCACATTTGCTCGCGCTTCATGGTTGGACGGGCCTGGGCGGTGCAAGCAAGGGTGAAATTTACACAAAGCTTTATATGAAGCAATGTGCAGTCGTACAGATCCATCAACCGACACGTGACTTTATCATCCTTTCACGCGTGGCTTTGGAGACCGCCAGCAACCTCGACGAAAACAATTCGGCGCGTTATGGGTTGCTCAACGCATTGAACGACGCCTTCATTGCGCTCGAAACGCGTGACCCGCTGGACTGCGACGATTTTTACGAGAGTGTTGAACCTGCAATTCAAATCTTCAAAACAGGAATCCAAAAATCTGGTGCGCCGATGGACGTGGTGATTCATGCCACCGGTCACGCGCACATTGACGTGGCATGGCTCTGGACCCTGGGTCAGACCCATCGCAAATCGGAAAGAACATTCCACAATGTCATCCGTTTGATGGAGCAGTTCCCAGACTATCACTTCACGCAGAGTCAGCCGCAACTCTATCAATTCATCAAGGAAGACCAGCCCAGGTTGTTCGAGTCCATCAAACAGAAAATTGAAGAAAAACGCTGGGAACCGATCGGTGGCATGTGGGTGGAAGCAGACTGCAACCTGAGCGGCGCCGAGTCACTGGCTCGACAATTCCTGTTGGGCCGCACGTTTTTCCGCGAACATTTCGGCCGCGATGCAGAAAGCCCTGTGTTGTGGCTGCCGGATGTTTTTGGGTACGCCTGGGCACTCCCACAACTCATCCAGCAGGCTGGACTGAAATATTTTAT
>JANMSY010000599.1:0-2323 GCA_031389865.1 Anaerolineales bacterium
TCTGTATTCGCTGGGGGTGGTGCTTTATGAAATGATCACCGGATACAGGCCGTATACATCCGATACCCCGGCGGGCATCCTGCTTAAGCAGGTAAACGAGCCTTTGCCGCTTCCCAAACAATATGTTCCAGACCTGCCGCAGAATGTGGAATCGGTTCTGCTCAAAGCTCTTGCCAGTAAACCAGGTGATCGTTATCCCGATATGCGCTCCTTCGCAAATGAATTGCAGGATCTACTGGATGACAGGGAAGTTAGCGCGACAGCCACAGAGACCAAACTACTGCGTGAACAAATGACCGGCAGGGTGGAAAGACAACCACGATCTGATCAACATGACGTCGAGCAGATTCCGCTCGAGCAGGGACGAAGTGCCGCGACTCTGCCTCCACCCGGCAAACCACAACGCGGAAATAGATTCGGGATTGCGGCTGGCAGTATGGGCGCTGGTTTGTGTACCTGCTTTGCGTTGCTGGCAGTTGGCTATTTCGCCATGAATGGTTTTAATAACGTCCCGGCCAATCCGTCTGCGGCCAGCGCTACCCCGCCTCAGATCGTTAACACGCCCATATCAACTTCAGCCGTTTTGGAACTGTCCGCGATGACGGTTTCAGGTTGTTTATATGCCGACGATTGCCCAGATGCTGTTGATATCGTGGACCTGTTTGCTGAAAACGCAACCCCGGAGTACAACACCGAATACAAGGTTTCCATTCCCCAGGATAAAAAGGTGTATTTTGTCACTGGGTGGTGCGCCGTTGACCGGAAAACATTGAACGAGAACCTAAGCAATATGAAATTTGTGTTCACCATTGACGGCAAATCCCATATTGAGAACACAACACAGGAATACTATTACCAGAAAAACGAAACCGATTCTTCAAAACAAAATGCCTGCTATGGAGTAGGCGGAGTGATAAGCGGCTGGCAAAAAAACCATACTTACCGGGTTACTTTTGGCCTAAGTTTTGAAAATACGGTTGATGACGGCTGGGATATATATCCACCAGAGGAACAACTGAATATTTATTTGATCACTGTTGAATAATGCAGCTGGCCCACCTCAACATTGGCTAACACTCCTGTATTGCCTCCCGCATTTGCAAACTGGAAAGGGATTCACCTCATGACAAATGTATTCACTGGGAAGGAAGATATGGTGACTATCCTGCCAGGAACTTCTGCCATTATCCCTTCACACAAACCAACTTCTTCAAATACGCGCCTCTGGAAAATGCAAACTGACCGGGTGATCACTCCCCCTGTGACAAATGCTCGATGATCGTCGCATCCACGCCTGCATCCAAGGCGGCGGAGGCGACGATTTTTTGAAATAGTGATCCGCGAAATTGGGTTTATACTACGCTCAGGAAGTGTCCTGTTTTGACAGGACACTTCGCGAACCGCTACCCCACAGAAAGCATGCGGGGCTTACGCGAACTGTTGGGTTTCGCTGTCATCCGCCGTATCATTACATTCCCTGCCTGTCCATGGAAATTGCAATTTGTTAAGGAAAAGCGTTATGCTTAGAATCACTACCACCCTTGGTATTAAGAGTTCTGCCGAATTGGGCTTGATTTTGCCCCATGAACACATCTTTGTAGATCTTCGGACTTGGGACACTCCTGGTTATGCCCAGGCGGAAGTTGAAGAAGTTATCCAGCTAATGGCCCCGGAAATAACAAAGGCGCAGGACGCCGGTGTAACAGCCATTGTAGAATGCAGTACAGTTGGTGTGGGACGCCGCGCTGATATTGATCGAGCTGTGTCTGAGGCCACCAATTTACCCCTGGTGATTCCAACAGGAATATACCGCGAACCCTGGGTTCCTGATTGGGCACATGCAGCCAGTGAAGCTAAATTGGCGGAATGGATGTTGAGCGAACTGCAAGGTGAAATTGAAGATAGCGGGGTGCAAGCCGGTTGGATCAAGTTGAGCGCAGGTGATGACGGATTAACAGCCTGCGAAACAAAAATCTTGCGGGCGGCTGTCACAGCTGGTCGGGAAACAAATGCCGTTATAGGCAGTCACACGATCCGGGGCCGGGTGGTTCGGGAGCAACTCGATATTATCGAATCGATGGGTTATTCTTCAGAACGATTTATCTGGATTCATACACAAGCGGAGCCTGATTTCGAATTGCATCTGGAGATGGCCAGACGCGGGGCATGGCTCGAGTATGATTCAATTGGTAACCCAGAGTGGAGGAGTGATGAATATCTTGTAGAGCACATTCAACGTCTATTAGACGCTGGTTTTGGCGATCAATTACTTCTGAGTCATGATCGAGGCTGGTTTGACCCGGCCTTGCCGGGCGGCGGTGTT
>JANMSY010000643.1:0-2158 GCA_031389865.1 Anaerolineales bacterium
CCCACAAATCTGACAGTTAGTTCAGGATGCTGTTGCAGCAGAGCAGGAAGGATCTCGAATAATAGCGGAGTCCCCTTTCGCTTTTCCAGCCTGCCGACCACCAGCGCCTCCACTAGGTTGCGGGGTTGGCGCTCTGGCGGAATGGGCAGAGGCCTAATCCCAAGGTGTGCGACACGTGAGGGGGTATCGGTGTTGATTTGATAATCCTGCTGGATCGAGTCTAAAACGCTGTACGAATCTGCGAGTAGGCCACCTGCTCTTTCCAGACTCAGCCTTTCGAGAAGTAATTTAATTTTTTCTTCCTCGCCTGGACTTCGTCCATGAATTTTCAGGATTTGGGCCAGTGTTGTCTGTAACCAAACTATGACGGTGCCAGCGTAGTATTGCTGCGTGACAAATCCTTGCGCTCCCCAGAGCGGAGTATCCACAATATCGTAGCTGGTTTTGTCCAGAGTTAGGCGCAGGCCATCATACAGGGCTTGACTTTTGGCCAGCATATTGTTTATTCCCGGATAGCGATCCGAAAATGAACTCATCCAATTAACAGGCGCCCTATGCACGTAGACACCGTTTTCCTCTAGAACATGGCTGAACGAGCCAAGCGTTACTACATGGACTTCATGTCCAAGGCGCACCAATTCGGCGGCTAATGTGTGTCGTTGCCGTGAAATGCCCTCCGTATCCTGAGGAGGGTAGCTGAGACTCATGAGACAAATTCGCATCATGTTCTGGCGACCAGTTCCATTTCCGGACAACCACCATTTATTCTGTTCAGAGTGATCTTTTCAACATGGCGGAACCCCGTTTCCAAGAGGAGTTTTTCGAGGGTTTCGGGCGTGTACATGGCAAAATGATCATCCCCCTCGTAATCCTGAGCGCCAAAAGTGAGCTTTTTAAAAAAATCCAAAGGCATTCGCCCTGCATTTAGTTCTTCAAGCATCGCGGCCCAATTCGGACAAATTACGCGTAACTTCCCTCCCGATCTGAGCAGACTTTTCCAATAGGGAAGAAGTATTATACGCGAATGGTGTTCGCGGAAATGTTCTATCAAATGGGCTGATGAAATTTCGAACACTGTCCCTGGGTCAAAAGGAAGACGATGCGCGTTTGCAAGGATATCTACGTCCGGTAATGGCCGCATATCGACATTGATGTAATCGGGCAGTGGTTTTTCGCCGCAGCCCACGTTGATTCGAACCTGGTCCTTCATTTCGGTTAGTCGTTGGGCATACTTCTCAGGGTCAACGATCTGAGGTTCGGGCCAACCTTTCGTTCCCTGTGTTTGGTTAGTTATCGCTTCTCGAGCATTCAAGGATGCCATCTCTGCCTTTCGCGCAATAATGTCTACCCATGCAATGATTCCTTGCTGGTCTCGTGCAATCTGTTCAATCCTCTGCTGCTCCTCGCTGTGTCTTGCAGAAAGCTGCTCGATTCTCTGTTGGTCATCATTGCGTTGTGCGGAAAGCTGCTCGATTCGGGCCAGTAATTGTTGATAATCAGTTTGTTGAAGCGTTATCTGGTTGGCAAGCGCGTTGGTTAGAACAGATTGCGATTTGATGTGTTCTTGTGTGGCAGAAGTAAAAGCAGCCATAGATTCAAGCAGATTCAATGTCAGGTTATTAAAATAAGCCTGCTTGCGTCCAAAGACTTTCAAGACCAAGTTATGCGTCCGTTTGATCAACCTAGCAAGAAAATTTCCGCTGACGGCATAATAGGGTGCCTGCGCACCCCGAATTTCGGCGACCCTCTCGAAAAAATTGGGCGGAGTTGGTGGGAGCGGCAACTGATTAAACTGGTAATGCTGCTGTTCTGCCGGCTTTGATTGATCAGCTATCAAAGGATGTAAGTATAAGTTTTCATCGATCCGCTGCAATATTTCTTCAAGCATAGCGGGAGTAAACGATGCTGAAAAAAACGATGGTATTGTAGAGGGTTTTGATTTATCCATAGTCCAGTATTCTTCCTGAATTTAGAAGGTGAACAAACCGTTGAATGTCCTGTGTAGCTACTAAGTAGGCATCAATGTTGCTGTTTAGATTTTGCGAACGCATATAATAACACAACCTCGCTACCCACTGATGTTGACTACGTTCGAGGGTGCACTAAAAGTATGTAGATGAGTTTGCTCTCTGCGCCGTCCTCGGCGCAGGATTTACTC
>JANMSY010000648.1:0-8981 GCA_031389865.1 Anaerolineales bacterium
CGTATGCATAGGCGACCTGGTCCCGGGCAGCATCAAGGGATAGCGGCATCCAAAGGCGCGAGTGCAGGCTCGGCAGCGAGCCGCGCAGGGCAATGAGTCGTTTATGATACTCACGCAGTCCGGGGACTCGCTCCATCCATGAGAGCGGCCCCGAGTCTTCATAGGGCTTGAACTCTTCCCCCAACTCGTCGCCGGTGTAGATGCATGGCAGCCCCGGCAGGGTCAGCAGAAGGGCGGTAGCCACCCGCGTCGGCCCTTCCCCATGTCGGGTGATGAATCGTTCGGCGGTATCGTTGTTGTTCAGGAAACGGAAAATGAGTGTATCCGGATGAAAGCCGTCGGGTCGGTTGGTGAGTGCGTCAGTCAGGTTATAGGTGAGCAGCCGGTATTTCTGCGCATCCCAGGTCAGCTTCCATGCCCAGACACCCAGCGCGTCGGTCCAGTCGTAGGCCGCGTCATATCCGTTGTCAAAGTAATAGGGGTCGCGGGCACTGGCCTCAGCCAGCAGCAACACATCTGGCTTGATGCGTTTGAGCTCCTTCCGCCATTCGGGCCAGAAATCGGGCCGTCGCTGGCGAATACCCCAAGCCACGTCCACGCGGAAGCCGTCCACGTCAAATTCCCTGACCCAATAGGCAAACGCTTCGATCATCCAGCGCCGAACCTGCGGGTTTTCGAAGTTCAGGTTGGGTAGATGCGTCCAATCAAAATAATGTGTGGGCTCCCCAGTCGCGTCCCGGTCATAGAAATCCCAGTATGCTGAGCCAGGGCCCCCCGCCTGGGCGGCCAGGAAATAAGGGTGCTGTGCAGAAGAGTGATTCGGAACAAAGTCCATCAGCACACGGATACCGCGGGCGTGGGCCTCCTGCACCATGCGATGAAAATCCTCCTTGGTCCCATAGGCTGGGTTCAGTTCAAAATAATCGACCACGGCATATCCATAATCGCCAGGCGGGGATACGTTTATCGGCGCCAGCCACAGGGCGGTGACGCCCAGATCGGCCAGGTCATCCAACCGTTTGACGATGGCGCGGAAACCTGGCTGACCAAATTTGGCTGGGATCACGCCATAAACCACTGCTTTCTCCACCCAGGCGGGGTTTTCCCGGTCATAGTCTGGGATGCGCGGCTGGCCCTGCTCGACAACGAAATAGATGGCGGCCCTGTCCTCGCGGCCGGCATCGTCCTTAACCTGTAGCTGAAGATAATATTCGCCGTCGATCGTTGGGGGTGGAAGTATAAGAGTTTGAGCGCTGACTTCACCAGGAAATGGCCTGCTCCCCAGGCCAGCAGCGCCTTCGATAGCCAGTTGAGCCGGGTTTTCGGGCCGCGCCGACCAGAGGTGATCAATGATCCTGCTTCCATCCCCTTCCGCCGGCTGGCTTTTGCCGCCCTCCAGGATGATGTGCCTGCCGTCCAGCGTGATTTCGATCATAGCGGTTGGAACCTGTCTGAGACGTTCAGTATAGTTCAACATATTCGACCGTATCTCTCCTCCACCAAGTTGCTTGCAGGCTGCACTGACCCGGCTTTCCCCTGCAGAAAGCCTGACCTCCGCTGTGAAAGTTTCGCCTTGCGGCGGGGCTTCGAATTCACGCCCATTGACATACACGACCACACCTTCACACTCGCCAGATACCACGACTTTTACCGGCTTGATCCACGTCCAGACATCCTGGTCGGTGCCGGTCAGGCTTACTTTCCCCTCTGGCCCAGGAGTCGGCGAGGCCAGCGCTTCTGGAGCCAGACCCTGCAACGCTTGCTGGCATGCGGCTACAATGGCACCGCCGGCTGCGACGACAGACAAGTGTAAAAAGCCTCGGCGGTTCAGGGGAGCTTTTTGCATCGTCGATTCCTTTTGGCGCGGCAGGTAGGATTTCCGGTGAATTTATACCCAGGGCGGTCACAAATTGCGCTTTTTCAAAGGTGGGAAAGCGCAATTTGTGACCGTGGGCATTATATGATCGTTTACTTCATCCCGGTCAGGGCGATTCCGCGGATGAAATATTTCTGGAAGAATATAAAAACCAGCAGGACTGGCAGGGTCGAGATCACTGAGCCTGCGAAGACGACATCCCAGACAGTCTTGTTTTTGAGGATAAACAGCGCCAATCCGAGTTGTAAGGTGCGAAGCTCCGGACTGCTGATGACGATCAGCGGCCAGAAGAAATCGTTCCAGACGAATGTAAAGGTGAAGATCGCCTGAGCAGCCAGAACGGGACCGCAAAGCGGCATAACAACCTTCCAATAGATGAGGAACTCGGACGCGCCATCCATGCGCGCTGCGTCCAGCAGGTCGTCGGGGATGCCCTTCATGTATTGGCGCATGAAAAAGACGCTCCACACGCTGAACGAATACGGGATGATGATGCCCCAGAACGAGTCCAGCATTCCATAACCACCCACGCCCATAATATTGTTACCTCCGAAGAGGGGCGAACGCAGCAGGATGATGTAATTGGGGATCAGGAAGAGCTGGCCCGGGATCATCAGGGTACCAAGCATCAATAGAAACAGACCGTCCCGCCCGGGGAATTTTCGCTTCGCAAACGTATAGGCGGCCATGGAATTGAAGAACATCTGGATCACCAAAACCACCACCGCCAGGAATCCACTGTTCAAGACCCAGCGAAAAAATCCTTCTGCAGCGAGAAACTTTGTGTAGTTTGCCAGCGTGAACGTTTCCGGAATCCAGTTCGGTGGCCAGTCGAAAATTTTGCCGATCGGCTGGAAAGAGGCCGAGACCATCCAGGCCCAGGGGGCAAGAAATATGATCGCACCGGTTGTCAGAAGCGCATAAACGATCAACTTACCGAGGAAGCCCTTCCATTTGTTCGCCCTGATTGCCGGCGTGCTGACCGGTTTAGAGACATTTTTCTCAGTTTGGGTAATAGCCACGTTTGAACTCCTCTTTAATATTCAACATCGCCACGGGTGAACTTCCACTGCAGCACGGTGAAGCCGAAGATCATCGCGAAAAGGGCAAATGCCATGGCCGTTGCGTAACCCATATCCAATTCGCGGAAGGCATTTACATAAAGATAATATCCTATTGTCGTGGTCCGATTGAGAGGCCCACCGTTCGTCATAATATAAACTTCTGTGAATATCTGGAAGGCACCGATGACGCCCGTGACGAAGAGGAAAAACGTGGTCGGCCGGAGCAAAGGGACGGTAATATAGATCAGGCGTTGCCAGGAACTGGCGCCATCCACCATGGCTGCATCATACATTTCCTGGGGGATCGACTGCAGGCCCGCCAGATAGATCACCATCGTAGCGCCAGTCCCGCCCCAGATGCCCATCAGGATCAATGCTGGCAGGGCCAGGTTCGGGTCGGCCAGCCAGAAAATCTTTTCCTGGATGATGCCAAACTTTAACAGGTAGTAATTCAGCAATCCGTAATCCCCCTGATACACCCACTTCCAGATGATCGACGAGACCACCAGAGGGGTGACGACTGGCAGGTAGAACATGGTACGGAAAATAGCCTGCCCGCGAACCTTCGTGTTTAACAGCAGCGCCACAGCCAACCCGGAGATAAGATTCAGCGGTACGCCAACCATAAACAGAAGGGTGTTTCCAACGGCCCGGTGGAAGCGCGGATCTGTGAAGAGACGCAGGTAGTTCTCCAGCCCCACAAAGGGTTTGTCAGGTTTGATAATATTCCAATCATGGAAACTGATATAGAAAGCAAACCCCAGGGCGAACAGCGTAAAGATCACGAAGTGAATCAGGCCAGGCATGAGGAATAGGTAGGCCGACCAGTTTTTGCGCATTTGGCGGAGTGTTTCGCGCATCCGATACGATAATGGTTGCCGTTTATTAATATCTGTAATGGCCATGCGTATCCTTTCTTCCTCTACGACCCTCCCTCTCCAGCCCTGGCTGAGAGGGAGGGTTTATGGATATGTGGGACAGGAAGGGGTTTATTCTTCCTTTAACAAAGCTTCGGCTTCCACGGCAGATTCGATCACGGCGGTCTTCCCGTCGATTTCTCCATAGAATGCGCGACCAAGGGCTTCACCTAAAATTTGTTGAGCCTCATAAAATCTCGGTTGATCGGCTTCCGGAACGTATGCACAGTCAAGGTTATCCTTGAATCCCTGCATGTAGGGCCGAGTCTCGTATAGGGTTGGGTCGTCCAGCAGGGACTGGCGCGGGGGCAGCAAGGCACTGGGATAATCCGGTGTGCCCACGTTTAACTCGATCATGTGGTCTGGCGCGGAGATGAACTCGATCCACTTATAGGCAGCTTCCTTATTCTTGGAAGCTTCGAAGATCACCAGGTGGTCTCCAGCAATTGTGGTGGCACAGCGCTTGTCCTGTGGCAGGGGAGCAACAGCCCACTTGCCGGTTGCATCCGGGAACTGGGTCATCAATTCCCCGACCAACCATCCGCCGGCCATCATCATGGCTACATCGCCATTGGCGAATGGCACGCGGGCGTCCCAGGCAGTGGCATTCAGCAGGTCTGGTGGTGCGTACTGAGCCAGTTTCGTGTAGAACTCAGCGGCTCTCTGTCCCTCGGGGCTATCCCAGGTAACATCAGTTGGGTCATCAGGGTTGAGCTGATCGCCACCGGCTTGCCAGAGCCAGGGGTAGAAGTTGTAAGCGGCTTCATCTACTGGGGCGAAAACGGCGAAACCATACTTGTTCTCTGCCGAGTTGGTCAACTTCTCGGCGTATTCTTGAAATTCCTCCCAGGTCTTGGGCGGGTTGTTCGGGTCGAGCCCTGCTTCTTCGAAGCGGTCGGTGCGGTAGAACAGACTGGTCGTCTCGCTGGTCATGGGCAGCCCATATTGGACGCCATCCACCTGGGAAGTCTCGAGAAATGCCGGGACGTAGTCGTCCAGATCAATGAGCGTACTCTTGGGGATGTATTCGTCCAGGGGCGCCAGGCCACCTTCCTGCGCGAACGCGCCGGTCATCCAGTCGGAAACATAGGCGGCGTCCGGTGGGTTGCCGGCCGCGATCTGGGCCAGCAGCTTATCGAACATGTCATCGCCAGGGACTGTCTGGAATTCGATGGTGATATTCGGGTGGTTCGCTTCGAATTCCTCCTTCATCCCCTGCCAGAACGGCGTTTCGAGGTCATTAAAGTTGGCAAATGAGACGGTCACCGGCTCTGTCGGATCAGCGATGTCGGGACTGTAGTTCCGGTCGACGGGAGCTTCAGTTGCCTGTGCGGGTGCCTCAGTGGGTTCCGCCACCGGTGCTTGCGTGGCAGGCTCACCGATGGCAGGCGGTGCTTCAGTCGCTGTGGCCTGCGGGGCGCAGGAAGCCAGCAGCATCGATGCCACTACGAGCAGTGCCATGACTGTCCAGACGAACGATCTTTCCTTTCGCATTTCTTCCTCCTCGGGATAGAATGAGATGCCCGGCAATACGATAGTGTCTCTTCTCAGTTTGGCATATCAACAGCGACTGGGACTGCCGAGCTTAATCCTGGCGCTGCTGAGGCCGTCAAATGGTAATGTTCCTTACAGGTGGGTCATGAAAGCTGGTGTACAACGCGAAATAGAGCACCCCGTATAGGCGCACCTTTGTAGGGCAGCTTGGGCACTCTGAAAATGAAATCTGTATTGACGCTCCTCACAACAACGATTTTAGGAATCAATTGAATCTCTACCTGCCTTATAGGATGTATTGCGTGCTGCGTCGGATGACTAATTCCGGCGCAAGGACAAGACGACTGGGGGGGCGGTTTTTTTGAGAGATCCGTTCAACCAGCAGATGGACAGCTTGAACGCCGATCTCTTTCTTGGGTTGAGCGATGGTTGTCAGCGGCGGATTGGTAAAGCGTGCGATTTCCAGGTCGTCATAGCCGACGACAGCCAGGTCTCTGGGAACGGCATAGCCGGCTTCGGCAGCAGCCCGCAGAGCACCCAGTGCCATCAGGTCATTCAAGGCAAAGATGGCTGTTGGCCGGGGATTCATCATGAGGATGGAATGCGTGATTTCCAATCCTGACTGCGAGTGATAGTCGCCGCATATAATGAGGCTTTCGTCACAGGGAAGACCTGCTTCCTCAAGTGCCCTTCGGTATCCGATAATTCGTTCTGAACTGGGGGTAATGCTTGATGGCCCGGCGATGCAGGCGATATGCTGATGACCGAGTTCGATCAAATGACGGGTGGCAAGAAATCCTCCAAGCTGATTATCAGTCAGGACGGCGTCGACTTCGACGTTTGGCAGGTTACGGTCAATCATCACTACCGGCATATTCCTATCGAGCAAAAAGTCCAAAGAATCAGCCTGGTCTCCCGCAGCGACAAAAATAATCCCATCCACCTGTTTCTTGCTCAAAACGTCCACGTAAAACAACTCTCGCTGTGTATCCAGTTCGGTATTGCACAGGAAGACGCTGTATCCTTTTTTGAAGGCCTCATCTTCAATGCCGCGACTGATTTCTGCAAAGAATGGGTTGGCGCTATCAGGGAGCACCAGTCCTATGGTATTCGTCTTTCCCTGGCGCAGGGAACGGGCCAGCGCATTCGGACGATAATTCAATGAAGCCATCGCTGATACCACACGCTCGCGGGTTTCGTGGGAAACGACCCGGGTGTTGTTTATGACATGCGAAACGGTGGCATACGAGACCCCTGCGCTTTCAGCCACTTCCCGGATCGTCGTCATAGTATGGATTTCCTTGAAAAAATCGGTTATACTGGGGACGTAAACGTTTACGTAAACGTTTTTATCATTATAGTCAAAGGGTTATCCAGAGTCAATACCCATTTCATCAAGGCTTTCCAGTTGTTAGTCGGATCCTGGGAGTGATCTATGAAAACGATTACCAATGGAGCGTTGGAACATGTCAAACACCTGGCGGTCCAGATCGGGAGCCGTCTGATCGGGTCCACTGGCAATCTCGCTGCGCAAGATTACATTAGTGAAATTTTCCAACGAGCGGGCCTCTCCATGGAAAAGCAGGAGTTTGCCTGCCCCTCCTGGGTCGAGGAGCATACCTCTCTTAAACTTCACGGAGAGTCTCTGGAAGCCTCTGCGAATACATTTTCCCCTCCCTGTAACATCTCCGGGGCAATAGCTCCTGTGTGCACTCCGGCAGAACTGGAGTCAGTTTCGATTCCAGGCAGCATACTTGTCTTCTATGGGGATCTGGCACAGACAGAACTGGCGACCAAGGGCGGCATTTATGTCTCGGCACGCAACCGCAGGATCATCCAGATTCTGGAGGAGAGACAGCCGGCAGGAATTATTACCATCAATCCTACAATCCATGCGCGCTGGCGTCTGATCGAGGATTTTGACCTCGACATACCCTCTGTAACCGTCTCAGCACATTCTGGTTTAAAACTATTGAAAAATCCGGGAGCAATTGTACGTATGACGATTGCCACTCAACGGTTCCCCAGTCACTCGGCAAATGTGGTTGGCACCCTTAAGGGCGAGATTCCTGAGCGTATCGTACTTTGTGCTCATTACGATACGAAAGTGGATACCCCTGGTGCTTATGATAATGCTGCCGGGGTGGGGGTGCTTCTGAGCCTGGTTGAACTTCTATCCCAGGGAAAGCATCGACACACTCTGGAATGGGTTGCGTTCAGCGGAGAGGAAGGCTCCGGCCTGGGAGATATGGAATACGCACGAAGAACTGAGGCTGGATTCGATCGAGTGACCGCGGCCATCAATTTCGATGGCGTAGGTCCTTTTACTGGGACGACCACTGTCGCATGCTTTGCTGCCTCGCAGGCATTGGAAACGCTCCTCGATCAAAGAATTGCCAGTTATCCTGGAGTAGTTAAGGTTGAACCCTGGCCAGCCAGTGATCATTATATTTTTTATTCAAATGGAACGCCGAGTATTGCTTTTAGCAGTAAGGGGATAAGAGATATTTATCATACTTCATCTGATACCTTCGAATGGATCAGCGGTGAAAAGCTGGCTGAAGCGGTCCAGTTTGCTCTGGATCTCATTCAAGTATTGGACGATGAGGATCCATCCTGGAGTCGCCCAAATCAATAACTTTGGGACTCGGACGTGCGTTGAGCGGAGAATACTCTTTCATGAATCATTACATAGGCGTTGACTTTGGTGGTACGAACTTACGGGCCGCAATTGTAGATACTGACACAGGGCAGATTTACCATCAACGTAAGTGTCCAACTCTCGCTACCGAGGGCCAGGGAGCCGTGATCCAACGGATCGTTCATCTTATAGGAGAGTTGACTCAGGAAAGTGGCGGACCAGCCTCGGAAATTAAAGGCGTGGGGATCGGTGTACCAGGGACTCCTGATCTGGATACAGGGGTCATTCAGTTTCTACCCAATTTACCTGGCAAGTGGCTGAATGTTCCTTTGCGGGCAATCATCCAGCAGGAGGTGCAACTGCCAGTTGCACTGATCAACGATGTGCGCGCAATCACCCTCGGTGAGTGGACGTTCGGTGCCGGCCGAGGGGCCGAAACTGTGGTCTGCCTCGCTATCGGGACCGGCATCGGGGGCGGAGTGGTGGTGAACGGGCAGTTCCATCTGGGCATTGGCGGCACAGCAGGCGAATTCGGTCATCATGTTGTGGAAGTGGACGGCCTGCCGTGTGGTTGTGGTGGAAAGGGGTGCCTGGAACTGTACGCATCCGGCCCAGCCATGGCTGCCATGGGTGTAAAGGAAGTCATGCATGGGCACACGACACGGATCGGCGATCTGGTAAACCACGATCTGAACCGGATCAACGCCGAAATAATCGTCCAGGCTGCCATCGAAGGAGACCAGATTGCGAACGGAATCCTGCAGCGAGTCGGAATGTATTTGGGGATTGCCGTGGGAAACATTTTGGGAGTCATCAGCCCGCAGAGAGTCATCTTCGCCGGCGGAGTGAGCCATGCAGGAGCTTTGCTGCTCACCCCTATTGTGCAGACCGTGAACGAGCGCGTACATGTGATTCCAGTGGGGAAGGTGGAATTCGTCCTGGCTGAACTGGGAACGAATGGCGGATTGGTGGGCGCCGCACTTTGGGCA
>JANMSY010000670.1:0-2132 GCA_031389865.1 Anaerolineales bacterium
TTCACATTTTGAAAGGTTTGTGAAGTATATAATCCCCTAAAACCATAAGGGTGTGGTTCAAAAATTCGGGGGAAGAAACCCGTCCACGAATTTTGCACGAATAAACGAATAGGGTACCGTGCATTCGGGCATTCGTGATCTTATTCGTGGACGGTGACCCCAGTTTTTCCGAAAAAAAGAACCACACCCAACCATAACTTCACCTTGACTTTTAGAATTTTTGTTCTATAATTCATGCATGGATGCAATGGGTACGCTCAAGCTGCTTTCCGGTCAAATGGAGTTGGAGCACGCCGAAGAATCCCGTTCTGAACCTGCAAAACCTGCCTGCTTCACTCCCAAGGAACAGCGCGCCGCGTTTGTCCAGCCTGCTCAACTCCCCAACGGCAAACAGATCAAACTCTTGAAAACCCTGCTCTCTTCAGCGTGCGAGCGGGATTGTTTCTATTGCCCCTTCCGCGCCGGCCGCGACTTTCGCCGGGCCACCTTCAAGCCACAGGAATTTGCAGAGCTGTTTATGAAGCTGCATCAGTCACAGGCGGCGGAGGGAATCTTTCTCAGCTCAGGCATTGCGGCGGGTGGTGCGAATACACAGAATAAGATTCTCGATACGGCAGAGATTCTGCGCACGAAATTTGGATTCCGGGGATACCTGCATCTCAAGATCATGCCTGGCGCCGAAAAGGGACAGGTCGAGCGTCTCATGCAGCTTGCCGACCGCGTATCCATCAATCTCGAAGCGCCGAATACAGAACGCCTGGCCAGGCTCGCTCCAAACAAAGTTTTCATCGAAGAATTATTCCGTCCGCTCAAATGGGTGGAGGAAATCCGTCAGTCACAACCGCCACACAAAGGGTGGAACGGCCGCTGGCCTTCCACAGTCACTCAATTTGTGGCAGGTGGCAGTGATGAAAGCGACCTCGAGTTATTAACCACAACCGACTGGTTGATGAAGAACGTGCGGCTCAAACGCGCTTACTTCTCTGGATTCTTTCCCATCCGAGACACACCCATGGAGAACAAAGCTGCTGTGGATCCCCTGCGCGAGCATCGCCTCTACCAGGCATCCTTCCTCCTGCGTGATTATGGCTTTGACCTGGAAGATATGCCGTTTGCCCAGGATGGCAATCTGCCTCTGCCCACGGATCCCAAATTGGCCTGGGCACAACAGAATCTGAAGGAAAAGCCGCTTGAGATCAACATGGCACACAGGAAGGAGTTGCTCCGCATCCCCGGTATTGGACCCAAAGGTGCGGACGCGATCCTTCAGGCTCGTCGTACGGGGAAACTGCGCGACCTGACTGCGCTCCGCAAATTGGGGGTTGTCGTGGCACGCCTGGCACCCTTTGTTCTCCTGGATGGCAGGCGCGCAGATAAGCAACTGGCAATGTTCTAACTTGTTATGCCTTTGCGAGGGCAGACCCGAAGCAATCTCACAACGATATGGAGAAATAGCATGGCTTATTATCTGGTACAGGCAAAGCCCATTGACGGACTGCTTATGGAATTACGACAACGATTGGATAGTGGAGAGATAGGTTTGATGAGGCCGTTTGGTCGGGCACTTCAAACCAGTTTGGATAATGCGCGGATACAGGAAAACGGTATTGCGATCTGGGAGGAAGAAGATTATTGTTCGCCGCCCCTTGCTCAGGAACGCGCCGCGGTCCTGGATACATACTTCAAGGAAATAGATGTTGAACGAGTTGATCTTAACAAAGGATGGGAACGTATTGCGGCGTTGCCGATGATGTGGCGATAAATATTACAGCGCGATCCAGCCGCCGCGCAGACCTTCCCGCACAGCTTCGGTGCGGTTGGTCACATTCAATTTTGTGTAAATGGATGAGACGTGAAACTTCACGGTATGTTCACTGATCCCCAGTGTCAGCGCGATCTGTTTGTTGGCCAGCCCCTTTGACAGCAATCCGATCACTTCCAATTCCCGTTCTGTGAGCGGACCCTGCGACAGCGGCTCGCTTTCTGACTCGAACAACAATGCGGATGTACCCACGATGAGCCCCTGTGACAGCGCGTGGACGGCTGCACACAGTTCATCGGTGGACGCGTCCGCTGGCAGGATTCCCCACACCCGGGCAGATCGCCTCAACTCGCGCACGTTGGGCGGGTCG
>JANMSY010000678.1:0-14861 GCA_031389865.1 Anaerolineales bacterium
CCCGCTGATGCCGGTTTCGCTGTTGGCTCTCCAGGTACCCCGTGGCGCTTTAGCGCCACAAGCGACCAAATAAGGATCTCCTGGGTCAAAGCTGATCAGACTAAATAAAGTTTACTACTTATATCTGATCAGTCAAGTTTATTTCGAAGTAAAAGCAGAGGAAAAGGTTACAGGTGTATTGCAAAGCCAATCCGCAAACAGGCGATCGTGAATGAGTTCATTATGTCCAGGAGGCATTAACGGGATGAAAAAGAGCGCCGTGTTTATAAGAAGGTTGCTCCACTTCGTCCCACGTGGATGCGCCGTAGATAGTCTATAATTCCTTACATGTCAAACATCATTCCCACTGCGGAGCCTTTTCTCTTTGTAGGCGAACCGGGCAAACCCGCGTGCCTGCTCATCCATGGATTCACGGGCACCCCCAAAGAGATGCGTTGGATGGGGGAGTTTTTGAATCAGCAGGGATATACCTGCCTCGGAATTCGACTCACAGGCCACGCGACTCAACCCGAGGATATGATCCGCTCCACCTGGACCGATTGGACTGCCTCCGTTGAAGATGGCTACCACCTCCTGCGTGGGCTGACCGATAACATCTTCCTCGTTGGGCTGTCGATGGGAGGAGTACTCTCTCTGCTCATGTCCACGCGGCTCGACGTTCGCGGCGTCGTGGCGATGTCGACACCCTATAAACTTCCCGATGATCCTCGTCTGAGACATATCGACTGGCTCAGTAAGATTGTCTCTTATATGCCGAAGAGTGATGTAGTGCCAGGAGCGGGCTGGTTCGATAAGGAGGCATGGAAGGATCATGTCTCGTATCCACAGAACCCGGTGCGTTCGATCGGTGAGTTGAATAAATTACTGGGCGAGATGCGCTCCTCTTTGCCTCAATTGAATGTACCTGTTTTGCTTATCCATTCGAAAGATGACGGTTATGTGCTGCCTGAGAACATCGAGCTTATCTACTCGGGTCTCCTGAACGCGTCAGACAAGACAAAGCTCTATGTAACGGGATCAGGCCACGTTGTCCCGCGTGATGCGGCTCGTCAGGAGGCTTTCCAGTATGCGCTGGAATTTATCCAACGAATTGACTCGTCAAAGGAACAGGCTTGAATCGTAATATTCCCTTCATCGCTGCTGCATTGTTCCTGTGGGGTTTTGGCGAGGGGATGTTTTTTAATTTTGTGCCGATCTATCTGGGCAGGCAGTTTTCGCTGAGCGAATATCAGATCGGGTTCGTGCTTGGCGCATTTGGGCTTTCGATGGCGATCACGCACATCCCCGCGGGTCGGCTCGCAGACCGTATCGGGCGCAGGCCTCTCCTGATCAGTGCCTGGGTGCTTGGGTTGGTCTCCACATTGGTCATGGGGGTTGCGTTGTCACTGCCGTTATATCTGATCGGTTTGTTTGGTTATGGGCTGACCGCGTTTGTGTCGGCGCCCTTGAGCAGTTACATGACGGCAGCGCGCGGCAAATGGCCTGTTGGGACCGTGCTCTCACTGACGACCGCGACCTTCGGCATGGGCATGGTGCTGGGGCCTGTGACGGGCGGCTGGATCGGTGACCAATACGGAATGCGGATGAGTTTTTATGTGGCGGCTGTGGTGTTTGTTTTTTCGAATATCGTCATGTTTTTCATTGAAGCGCAACCCATTGATCATCATGACCCCGATTCTCCGCCGCCACACCTGAGGAGCAATAAACGTTTTATTGTATTAATGGGTGTGCTCGCCTTCGCGATGTTTTCCATGTATCTGGCGCAGCCGCTGACTCCAAATTTTTTGGAAGGTGTGCGTGGACTCTCGTTGAGCGAAACAGGCCTGATCTTCACGGCAGGCGCGCTGGGAAATTCATTGATGGCAATGTTGTTCAGTCGCATCCAGCCGCGGCGTGGGTTTCTGTTTGCACAGGCGCTGGTCATACTGTTCGCGTTTTCGATCTGGAAGGGCAGCAGCCTGCCTGTCTTTGTGCTGGGCTATTTTCTGCTGGGTGGGTTCCGTGCAAGTCGCCTGATGGTCATGGCGCAGGCGCGTGAGCTTGTCCACGATTCGCAGATGGGCATCACCTATGGGATCATGGAAACGATCAGCGCGGTCATCTTCATTCTTACGCCTCCACTGGCAGGCATTTTGTTCGAACGCGATCCCATGTTCGTCTATCCACTGGCGATCGGTTTGATCGCTGTTTCAATTGTCGTCAGTTATCTATTCTCCCCGCAAAAGGTGAGTCATGCTTGAAATTGTTTCCTTTACTTTAGGTCCTGCACAGACGAACGCCTATCTTGTTGCTGATTCAGAGACCCGGGATGCGGCGGTGATCGACCCATCGTGGGATGGTCATATTATTCTTGAAGCTGCACAAAAACGCGGCTGGCGCATTGCGCATCTCTGGTATACGCACGCACACTTCGATCATATCGGCGGCGCGGGTGCCATTGCGGACGCGTTGAATCCGTTGCCGCTGGTGGCACTGCATCCGAACGATCATGTCTTGTGGAGGGCTGGAGGGGGAGGCGCGATGTTCGGGTTTGATATCGACCCTGGCCCTGAGCCGACCATCGATTTCCATCACGGACAAATATTGAAACTGGGGAGTGTGGAATTCGAGGTCCGCTTTACACCGGGACATACGGTTGGTCACTGCATCCTGTATGTCGCCTCATCCAATCTCTGCTTCTGCGGCGACCTCATCTTTGCCGGTTCCGTGGGTCGTACCGATCTGCCCGGCGGGGATTGGGAGACTCTTGTGAAGAGTATCAAGGAGCAGATATTTACCCTGCCTAATGAAACCCGTTTGTTATCCGGGCACGGCCCAGAAACAATCGTTGGCGCAGAGAAGATCAACAATCCATTTGTAGGCGGACTATAAAATTGCCAGGATAGAAATAAGCTTGTTCACCTGTTAGGCGGGACAGACACCACCAGGTGGTGCACCACGCCATCCCGTTGGAAGATATGGCGGCTGTTGACTGAATCCAACCCATGACCCTTGATCTGCTGGATGCTGCCATCGGTGAGATATACGTTTATGCATGGTTCGTCCGAAGCCTGCAGGAGTATAGGAACCTGACAGATCGAGTAGGCGAGGGAGCCCATCGGCAACTCCATCTGTTCCGGCTGTCCCTTCACATCCATATAGGGAAACTCTGCAGGATCAGCAAGAGATTCACTTCCATCAAGCATCAGGAAATCAAATACCACATGACCATTTTCGATGAAAAAGCCCAGTTCCACCTGGCGGGTCAGGATCTCTTCCTTGACCATTCCGGTCATGCCTGGTTGTTTGGCTCCCTGCCCCCTGGGCGTGTGCGAGTAGGGGTCAGTGGGGAAGGCGCCATAGACATCAGGGGTCTTGTTAAAACTTAACCCTTTGCGAATGTCGGCATACTTTTCCATCAAAGCCCGCGTGGATGGTTCATTTCGCGTGCACAGGATCGTTTCCTGAACTGCCAGTAAAAGTTTGGAAACCATGTGCCAGTAAATGATCGCTTCTCCTGTGGACAGTCACCGCTGACTCGCCGCGTGATTCACCGGATTGGATGACCCCGGCGGGTCCAATCAAAATTATGTAAGTGACCTTACGCACTGTCATTCTGAGCGGAGCGAAGAATCTCTGAGATCATCGTAGAGACCCTTCGCTTCGCTCAGGGTGACATACTAAAAGACATAAACTGCGTAAGGTGAGTTATGTAAAACTTCCCGTCGTTCAAATCCACGATGTGAACGACGGGAATGTAAAACGTCTAAAATCCGTTCTTCCTGATGACATTTTTGTACCACTTGGCGCTGTCTTTTAGGTAGCGCTTCTGTGTTTTGTAATCGACCCAGATGATACCGAAGCGCTGGCTGTATCCGAAGGACCATTCGAAATTGTCCATCAGTGACCAGACGAAATATCCTGCCAGTGGAACGCCTGCCTGAATGGCACGCTGCATGGCAACGAAGTGCGTCCGCAAATAGTTGGTACGATGGACATCGGGGACATTGCCCTTCTCATCGGGCGGCGTGGAGTAGCTCGCCCCATTCTCGGTGACGTACAGCTTAAGCGGAGTGTAGTTGAAATAGACTCTTCCCAGAATACCGGTCAGGCCCTGCGGATAGTTTTCCCAGCCCATCTCCGTCCAGTACTCGGGAGTCTTCGGTTGTGGGAAAACGGTCTGTGGGTCATTATCCTTTTCGCTGGCGCGGCTGATGTTTCGTCCGTAGTAATTAAGCCCGATGAAATCCGTCGGGACAGCGATGGTCTTCATATCGCCCTCCTGAACAAAATCCATGCCGTTGGGAAGCGCATCGATCTTCCTGAAGTCTTCCGTGACGTCAGATGGATAACCGCGTCCGTACACGGGATCAGCAAACCAGCGGAACCATCTGCCATCATCCTGGCGTGCCAGGTCCAGATCCGCGGCGCTGTTCGAAGCAGGGGTTTTCCATCCGATATTCAGTGTAATGCCCGCTTCAGCACTCTGGCTGTTCCGCCGAATGACGGGTACTGCCCATCCATGCGAAAGCAAAAGATGATGTGCTGCCGGCAGCGAAAGTTTGAAATCTGTTAAGCCCGGCGCATGTTGACCTGTCCCGTAGCCCATCCATGCGACCACGGCCGGCTCGTTATGCGTGATCCAGTTCCTGACACGGTCACCCAGCGCGCGGGAAATTACATCGGTGTATTCCACAAAAGCTTCAGCGGTGGAGCGCGCGGGCCATCCGCCTTCCTGCTCCAGTGCCTGGGGCAGATCCCAATGGTTCAGGGTGGCGAACGGTGTGATGTTCGCTGAGAGCAGGCCATCCACAAGCTTGCTGTAGAAATCCACGCCCTTTTGATTGACCTTGCCGCGTCCGGCAGGCAGCACGCGCGGCCATGAGATCGAAAAGCGATAGGCCTGTAAGCCGAGCTTTTTCATCAGGCCAATGTCTTTTTTCCACAGACGATAATGATCATCCGCTACATCGCCCGTGTCGTCATTCCTGATCTTGCCGGGCGTATGCGTAAAACGATCCCACGTGGATTCGCCTTTGCCGTGCTTGTCCCATGCGCCTTCGATCTGATACGAAGCCGTTGCTGCTCCCCACACAAATTCCTTTGGAAAAATAATTTTGTTTGCCATTGCATGCTCCATTTACTTATACTGAGGATTGAGATATGTTAATCTTTCGTGCATTTTTAATGAGTGTTGATGGAAGCCTTGATTCGGACATCATTATCCCATGACCACTTCGGCCTATTGACTGCATTCCAAAATTTCAGGTGATGGTTCACCATAGGTCAAGCCATAGCCAAACGGGAAGAGTGGCGCGTCACAGCCTGTTTTATCGGTTGCATTATTGATGTTGATGGGCAGCTGCTCATTTGTGCGCGGCCATGAATAAGCTGTCTTTCCAGTAAATGGATAATCACCAAACAATACATCGGCAATCCCGCCGCCTTCGGTACCGGGCAGCCAGGCTGCAACCCACGCTTCTGCCATGGGCAGCTGCTCTGTGATCACGCGTGGACGACCGGATACTAAAATGACAACCATAGATTTGCTCTGGTGCTTTACAGCAGTGAGCAGCTCGATTTCCTTCTCGGTTAGTGAAATATCCGCCGCGTCACCGACACCCTCTGCGTAGGGTTTCTCTGCAAGGACAACGATTCCGACGTCAGCGACAAGCGCGTTGCCTTCTGCATCTTTGAACTCGCTGAAATCTGCATCGCGATTGTATTCCACGCGTGTACCTGAACTGACCGCGGCTTTGATTCCGCTAAAGATCGTCGTGCCCTCGTTATCGTTGCCAGTTTTCCCCTGCCATTCCAACGTCCAGCCGCCCGATTGCATGCCGATGTCATTTGCACCTTCGCCCGCAATAAAGATGACCGCTATATCCTTGCTGAGCGGCAGAATATCATCGTTATTTGTCAGCAATACCAACGATTCGCGTACGGCCTGTCGTGCCAGTGCGAGATGTTCCTGTGAGCGGACGGTGGACTGATATTTCGTTTCTGGCATGGGTCGTTCGAAAAGCCCGAGGGCAAATTTCACGCGCAGGATGCGGCGAACAGCGTCATCCACGCGTGACTCGGGGATGTCCCCGTTATTCACGGCCTGCTTCATCGTTTCGATAAAAGTGACATACTCGTACGGGACCATGTTCATATCCATGCCCGCGTTGATGGAGGTCACAACCGAGGCGTAGTAGTCGTCGGGATGGATCTGGTCGATCGCCTGCCAGTCAGAAACAATAAAACCGCTAAAGCCAAGTTCGTCCTTGAGGATATCGGTCAGCAGAGGTTGTTGGGCGTGCATCTTGAGCCCCTTCCAACTGCTGAAGGATGCCATCACGTTGAGCGCGCCCGCATGGATGGCACTCTGGTAGGGAGGCAGGTACAGATCGCGCAGAATGTTTTCAGGAACCTGCATGTTGCCCTGATCGAGTTGGTAATCTTCGGTTTGTGAGGAACCCCAAAGCGTTGCGCCATCGCCGATGAAATGTTTTGGTGTGGCAAGCGTAAAAATGGACTGGCTCGGACTCACCCCATCACCATCCTGCAACGTTTGCATGCCTTTAATGTACGCAGTTCCCAGGGCGGTAACGACCTCCGTATCCTCGCTATAGCCTTCATATGTACGCCCCCAGCGGACATCCTGCACCACTGCGACAACAGGTGCGAAATTCCAGGGTATCCCCGTTGCAAGAATTTCCTCAGCAGTGGCGCGCCCGATCTTTTGAATAAGTTCGGGATTGTTCGTCGCGCCAAGGCCGATGTTGTGCGGGAAGATCGTCGCGTTCCTTAGATTTCCATGCCCATGGACCGCGTCAACGCCATAGATGAGGGGTATCTCAAGACGGGTTTCCAGGGCTTCATTTTGGAATTCCTCCACCATCGCGTACCAATCCTGCGGGGTGTTCTTTGCAGGCGAGCCTCCGCCTCCACTGAGGAGGGAACCAATGTAATACCCGGTGATGTCACCGGGCCGGATGCTGTTCTTTTCCACCTGTGTCATCTGGCCGATCTTTTCATCGAGGGTCATGCGCTTCAATAAATCCTCCACACGTGTTTCCACAGACTGCGAGGAATCGGTGTAAAGAATTGGGCCCACATCACTGCGCGGGGTTGTTGCTTCAGCGGTTGCTTCCCGCGTGGGTACTGCTCCACCACATGCGGTGAGGACGAAGGAAAGAAGAAAGAGATAAGAGAGAATTTGTTTCATTGTTTATTTCTGTGCAGACCTGGTGGTTGAGTAGTCCAAAGCGATAGCGAAGGGCGTATCGAAACCACCAATAGGCAAAGAATCTTCGATATCGGATTATTACTTGATACGGCGGACCAACACCGCCTACTCAACCAACGGAACTTTCCACAACTCCATCTTTGAGAGTCAATACTTCGTGAACATACTGATCCACGAGCGGGTCATGCGACACCATCAACATCGTGATGTGCTGCTGCTCCACGAGTTCGCGGAAGAATGTCAGCAATTCACGTGTGGTCTTGCTGTCCAATTCGCCGGTCGGTTCATCGGCAAGGATAAGCTGTGCGCGGTTCGCCAGTGCGCGGGCGATCGCCACGCGTTGCTGCTGTCCGCCAGACATTTCATACGGGCGATGATCCTTCCAGCGGCTCAGGCCGACGATCTCGAGACATTCCAAAGCACGCGCATTTCGCGCTTCATATTCGTCGCCTTTGATGCGCAAAAGCAATTCAATATTTTCATATGCCGAAAGTGTTGGCAGTAAACCAAACGACTGAAATACCAGACCGATCTGTTCACGCCGCCAAACGGTCAAATCCTGATCGCTCATCTGCATGATTTCGTGCCCAAGCACAACCGCCGAGCCCGATGTTGGCCGGTCCAGCCCAGCCAGGCAATTCAATAGCGTCGTTTTGCCGCTGCCCGAACGTCCCTTGAGGCTAACGAACGAGCCTGCTCCCACGTTCAGGTTGACGCCGCGTAATGCGGGAACTTCTGCGCCGGTCCTGGATGTATACACGCGCCATAGATCCTTCGTTTCAATGACAGGAGTCATCGCTTCGGCCCCCTTGATACTTTGGACTTCAGACTCGTCCACACTTTGGACCAGTTCGATGGCACCTGCAGCACTTCACGCTCCGCCTCAGCCGATACCTGCCCGCTGGTCGATGAGGCTTGTTCACCACTGTGATGTTCGCCATCCGGCCTGCGGATGAGAATCCCTTCGGCGGTGGTTTCGATCAATACGCGGCGCTTGATGTTGAACTCATCCAAATATTCGCGCGGGATCTGCAGGCGGCCTGCAGAATCCAGGACAGCGAGTTCCACGAGATGATGCTCATCGCTATCATGCTTCTGCACGCGGACAGTTTCACTTGCCAGTTTGCCGTCGCGCACCGCAACGACGCGGTCCACATGGCTCGCAATACCGGGGTCATGACTCACGATCAGCATGGTGAGTCCCAGTTGCCTGTTCAAATCGCGCAGCAGGTCGTAAATCGTCTGCGCTGTTGCGGTATCCAATTCACCCGTCGGTTCATCGGCCAGCAGCAGTTTTGGATCATTTGCCAGCGCGATCGCAATAGCGACGCGCTGTTGCTCGCCACCGGATAGTTCCTCGAGACGATGATCTTTTCGCTCACGCAATCCGACGAGGTCCAGCAGATGCAACGCGCGTGCTCGTGTCGCTTTGCCCGCCTGTCCTGAGAGAGTGAGTGGCAGCTCGATGTTTTCTGCAGCGGTCAAATACGGGATGAGATTGCGCGCGCCCTGTTGCCAGACGAAGCCAACAGTCTTGCGGCGATATTCGTCAATGGCGCGCGCGGTCATGTGCGCCAGATCCCGCTTCCCAACAACAGCCCGTCCGCCCGTCGGACGGTCCAATCCGCCGAGGATATTGAGCAGTGTCGATTTGCCGCTCCCGCTCGCGCCGACGATGCCAATCATCTCACCATCGGTCACCGTGATATCAAGACCCTGCAGCGCCTGGACTTCCACCGTAGCACTGCCCTGCTGGTTCAGCCGATAGATCTTGACAAGGTTTTCGCAAACGATCAAGGGTTCATTCATAATTAACAATCTTATGTCACTTTGAAGGAGCGTTCTTTGCAGCTGAAGAATCTACCTATCCCATAACGGAGATGCTTCGCTGCTCTCACATCGTCCCGATGTCCTTCGGGAGCATGACATGCCTAGGTTGTTTCTCCTAACTTAATGGCCTGGAAGATCTTCATTCTCACAAGCAATGCAGACAGCGCGCTCAATGCAACCAGAAATAGAATGACGAACAGCACATAGATCTGAACGATCGACAGCCATGCGATCTCAATTTGAAATGGCGGGTATTGTGACTGCGCGCTGGCGCCGATCTGCAAAAACGGGACAAACAAGCGACTGGCAAACACGCCGACAGCCGTCCCCACGCCGATGCCGAGCAATACAAGGAATGCCAGCTCCGCCGCGAGCAGGGATGTCATCTGCTGGATGGAGAGGCCAATCGCCCGCAGCATACCCATCTCAATGAAGCGGCGCCTGAATGAGAACAGCGCGTAGAGCAGAAAGCCCAACACGGTCAATAAGGCTGATGCCACGAACCCAACTGAAAGCAGGCCGAACAAGCCCTGTCTTTCGGGCCTGCGCTGTTCCGTGCGTATGTTCAGTTGCGCGGCAGACCACTCTTTGACGATGGTGTTCAAGCCGCTCTGAACAAGTTTGGATTGGTCCGCCTGCTGGTCGAGCAAAATGCTGAAGCCGCGCACCGTGTACGCAATCACTTCAGGATCTGCATCGGGCGTAGTCCCCAGCCAGGCTTCATGTGGATATTCCGCGCCGGCGCTCATAAATAATTCTTCCAGGTTGCCCACGATCATTGTCCCATTCTCGGGATACCAGGTGGGGAACAGCTTGAACGAACCGACAATGTCTGCTTTGAGCGGGATGGACTGACCCGCAACTCCCGTTGTAATGGCAAGCTGCACAGCATCACCAACCTTGAGATTATGTTTGCTAAGCAGGCTGGCCGGAACGAGCACGCCTTTGGGGTTCGCGGCAAGCCGGTTCATCAACACACCCAGCTGTTCGGAGGCAAAGTCTCTTTGCCAATAGGCGGCAGATGGAAACGTTAATCGGTCGATACCGAGGAATGTTCCCTGGATGGAACCCGTGGGGGCTATCGCAGTAAATTTATATCGTCCCACACGTGTTGCAGATTCAACGTCTGGAATGCTCAGGTGATCTTCGACAGGCCGGAATGTATAAACTGGGTTGGGGGAATCTTCGTTAAAGGTTGTGCCAACTTCAGAAAGATTCACATCCGCGCCAGTTTGATATCGCATCTGTTTGTCGAGCTGGCTATCGAGTGTGCGCGCCAGGGATGCCGTGAACGCGGATAGACCGAGAGTCAATACCAGCAGGACGAGCGGTGCGCTGTAAAAGGCGGGAGTCCGTTCGAGATAGCGGGCCGCCATCAAAAGGCCGACGCTCTTTGACGGGCGCAGCGTCCACGAGATAAATGCCATGAAACGGGGAACAAGCCTGAGCGTGAAAAGAGCGACCGAGAAAATTCCCAGTGCAGGAACAAGCAGCAGAAGCGAATTCTGCAGGGGATCTGGAATTGTTTCCGATCCACTTAATGCCTGTTTGCTCTGTTCAGTGAGCTGCCACAACCCATAGGCCGCGGGGATCAGCAGGATGACATCCAGCCAGTATTTTTGCCACCACGGAACGCGGAAGGAACGGGCGCGCTCCTGCTTGTATGTGACGATGGTATTCTCCGCGGCGCTCAGGGTTGGGATTAGTACCTGGATGATGAGGATGATGGCGATACCCAGCAGGCCGTAGCCTAGCACCTGCGGAGTCATGCTCACGCGCAAGCCGCCTGCCGCGCTGAAATCGAGAAAGCTGCGTGCCTTGCCGATCGAGCTGGTGATCCAGAAGGCGAGACCTACGCCGCCAGCCAGTGCCACCGCGCCGAGCAATATACCCTGTAGCAGCGAGATGCCAACGACTTGATACGAACTCGCGCCGCGGCTGCGAAGGATGGCCATTTCGCCGCGCTGCTGCCCAACGAAGAGACCCGCGACGAGACCGATGAATGCAAGAATTAAACTAAGGATCGGAACGCTGAATGCGAACAACAGATAGGTGAGCGTTGGGGCGTTGGCTTGATAGCGGGCAAGCGCTTCAAGCGGAGAGGCGATCAAGGCCGTTTTGGGGAGAAGTCTATCGGCCTGCGCTCCAATCGTTCGTATGCGTTCTTCGAGCGCGGCGATATCGGCAGCATGTAATGATGAACCGTTGGCGGTGATGCTCCATATCGAGCTGCGAAGCTCATCGATGACCGTATCACTGATGATGCCTGTATAGGTTTCCTCGTTGACAAAAAGGAGGTTTTCATCCTTGACATCCCAGTAGGGAGCGGTGGGGTCGGCGGCTCTCCACAAGCCAACGATGTATACGGGGATCTGGCGCGTGTCTGTGCGCAGCGAATAGGTATCACCGACCTGTACCCCAAATTCATTGGCGAAATTTTCACTCGCCATCGCTTCAATCGCATCGCCTTCATTCAATAAAGAAATAAAGGGTTGAGGCAGAGTGCCATTCACGACTATGATCGTCTCCTCCATCGGTGTGATGAAGGCAAAGTTGGCTGTGGTCAGTGAATATTGCGTGCCGGGATTGTTGAGGTCGCGCGGCGGAAACATGTAATACCCATCCGTGCGGAAGCGGCGAACCACCTGCAAAATGGGAAGGTTGATCGTGCGCAGCGCTCCATCCGAAAGATAGTCATCCAGTTCCACAACATTTTTCCATTGGGGACTGTTTTTCCCTGCTGCTTTTTGCTCAAAAACAAACGACAGCGGAGCATAATCCACGGGCTTTTGCGTGAGTTCGAGTTCACGTCCGGCCAGCAATTCTTCACGCAGCAAACGGAAGTAGGTCGCGTCTGTGTACAGTGGAACGCTCAAAATAAACCCGGATGCGATCATCAGCCCCGCAATGGATGCGAGACTGAGAAACGGTTGTGTGAGCAGCCTCTTAAATGCCATACCCGCTGTTGCCCAAATTTGTAGAGCGAAGGTAACAATACGAGAGAGAAACTTCATGAGTAATAATGCTTCGTCATTGCGAGGAGGGCTGTGTCCGACGAAGCAATCCCAATCACAATAGAGAGATTGCTTCGTCGCTCACTACCGTTCGTTCCTCGCAATGACGCGAAATTAGGGCCCAACCACAACCTGACCTTCTGTAAGACCCGAGACGACCTCGACCCTGTCGCGCGTCTGCAGGCCGAGTTCGATGTCCACACGTTTGGGTCCGCCTTCGCTGTTGATAATCACGAAGGTGCGCCCGCCTGCTTTGCGAATGGCAGCGGGTGGCAGCCAGACGATACCTTCCTTGCTTGCCAGCTGCACTGTAACCGTGACCTTGTCACCTGTTTGATATGTGCTGGCTGAGGGTGGCGCATCCAACACTACGTGGATGACGCGGTCGTCGCTTGCGCCGGTCCCGAACGGTGACGGCAGTTGGCGGATCGTACCCGTCAATTTCACATCGGGTTTCGCATCCAGCGTTATGGTAACTGGCATGCCCTCGAACATCTCACGTACTTCTGCATCCCCTTTGCTGGCATCGAGTTCGGCAACCGCTTCAAGCTCACTGGGGTCACCTAGTATAAAAGCAGGAGTGGAAGTATTGATGTTGCGCCCTGCATTGACTGCCGCAATGATCGTGCCCTCTGCAGGCGAGAAGGCGCGCGCCTGTGCCACCTGCGCATCGAGTTCATCCACCACAGTGGAGTTCGGGTCGATGCCGAGGGTTTGCAGGATTTCATCGAATTCCATCTGGGCCAGTTCAACCTGCAGTTCCTGAATCTTGATCTCGTTCTCGGAACGTCCCTGAGATTTATATTGTTCAAGAGTTAGCTGCGCAATTTCCAGATCGATCTGGGCCCGTCGAATGGTGCGCTGTGTTTCGTCCGCTGTTGCACGCAGCTCCTGCGCTTCTGCGAGCTCACCGAGCAGTTGTCCCTCCGTCACCACATCATTGACGTTCGCATACACTTCACGAACCTGTCCGTTCATCTGGAAGTACACCGTGTGCAGCGCCAGCGGAGAAACACGCCCGCTGAGTTTTGCCTCCACGGTGATGTCGCCACGTTGAACGGTAAAGGTCGTCTGGATAGGCGTGGGGTAGGGTGTGGGCGTTGCCTCACTCGCTACACTTTGCGACCCACAGCCAGCCAGTAAAACGGAGAGAGCAGCGAACAAAGTCACAAATCGTTTCATTATCGAATGACAGCCTTTACCTGTACAGTTTTCACATCCTGGTCTGGCAGTGGGATGATCGTGCCGTCAATGGATGTACCGTCAACTTCCAGCGTGACTTGATTCCCGGCGCCTTCCCGTTTCACGGAGATTTCGTAGCGCGCGCCCCGAAAGCTGCGCACCGCTTCGAAGCCGCTCCACTCTGATGGGATGACCGGCTTCACTTCCAGCCCATCCAATGTGGGGTGAATGCCGAGAATGAACTGGGTGATGGCCACATAATTCCATGCTGCCGTACCTGAAAGCCATGAGTTCTTCGCTTCACCGTGAGTCGCCGCGTCCCTGCCCGCGATCATCTGGGCATAGACGTAGGGTTCACACTTGTGCAGTTCGCTGATGTCCTCCCGCGCGGACGGGTTGATGCGCCTGTAATAATCAAACGCCTTATCCCCGCGTCCCACCAGGGACTCGGCGATCATGATCCACGGGTTGGTATGGCAGAAGATGCCGGCGTTTTCCTTGTATCCGGGAGGATAGGATGAGATCTCACCAAGATGTAAATAATACTGGCTGAATGCAGGCTGCTGCAAAATGATTCCATGCGGTGTCGCGAGGTGTTCAGCAACCGAATCAAGCGCTTTGACCGCGTTGCCACTGCCGCTGCCTGGCGCGCCGTCCACACCGAGACCTGCCA
Organism: Anaerolineales bacterium; assembly: GCA_031389865.1. Lineage (GTDB taxonomy): Bacteria > Chloroflexota > Anaerolineae > Anaerolineales > Villigracilaceae > Defluviilinea. The sequence continues at coordinate 13,913 of JANMSY010000678.1, forward strand.
TAACACAGATGCCCTGCGGCTCTATGAAAATCTGTCCTTCTGCGTTTTCCTTTGAACCCAGCACATGACCAAAATCATCATAGGCACGCCGGAACCATTCGCCGTCCCAGCCGGATTTCCATACCGTCGCTTCCAATCTTTAGCTGGCGGCCTGCAAGTCTTCGATGGAAAGTAGTGATTGGAAAGTGTCAAGCTCTACTTTCCACATTCCAGTGAGTCCGATCATCTCTTTGCATGCCAACACGAACAACCCGGCGATGAATACGCTCTCGGCAACCTTGCCTTCCCTGTTGGTTGTTGTCTGGAAGGACTGGCCGGGTGTATCTGAGAAGCAGTTGAGATTCAAGCAGTCGTTCCAGTCCGCGCGGCCGATGAGCGGGAGTTTGTTGGGGCCAAGCCGTTCAAGCGTGTATTGAATGGAACGCTGCAAATGTTCGTACAGCGGACTCTCTGTCCCGGGTACATTTTCGTATTGAACGAGTTCATCGAGAATGGAAAAATCGCCGCTTTCCTTTACATATGCCGCGACGCCCAATACCAGCCAGGCAGGGTCATCGTTGAAGCCAGAGCCCACATCATTGTTGCCGCGCTTGGTCAGAGGTTGATACTGATGGAACGCACCGCCATCCTTGAGTTGCGTCGCGGCGATATCCAGGATGCGTTCGCGGGCACGCTCGGGGATCATGTGCACGAAGCCAAGCAGGTCCTGATTCGAATCACGGAAGCCCATGCCGCGTCCGATGCCGCTTTCGAAGTAGGAAGCGGAGCGGCTCATATTGAACGTCACCATGCATTGATAGGCGTTCCAGATATTGACCATGCGGTTTGTATGTTCATCCGGCGTGGTGACCTGTAGTTTGCCAAGCAGCATGGTCCAGTAGTCGCGCAGATCGTTGAATGCCTTGTCAGCGTTTGCTGGCTGAAGATATTTTTCGAGCGCCTTCTTTGC
>JANMSY010000710.1:0-12253 GCA_031389865.1 Anaerolineales bacterium
CGTCGATTTCCTCGATGATCGGCATATAGTCTGCAACCAGGTAATCGGCAATCTTATACAGCAGATGATCTGGCCCTTGTTGAAGTGTGCGTGGGTCGAGGTCACATGCATTCCAGGTTGCGTCTACAGCCGAGATGGGATGATCATGATGGGTGACAATGTAATTTGAGCCGAGGAAAGTATCGAGCTCGTCAACGCCGGTATCCCAATCATCACCGTTCTTGTGAGCATTCATATAGTTGAGAACAACATAAATATACTCGCCCCAGTCATCTAATTTAGGAACATGAGTTTCCTGCAGGGCGTCGTCGATAGATAGGGGATGGAAGCCGAACTCCTTCAAAATGGGGTGGCAGATCTCGGGCGGCTCACTGACAAAATCCACCCATAAGATTCCCCGACGATTCCGAATGAGCCTGGGAAACTCCTGGGGCGGGAGATTCTTGCGTATGTTCTTTCCTGGTTCAAAGAAAAGTGACCGGATCATGGGCTCTCCAAGGTTGAAATTCTGCTGAATGTTGTTATTGTTTATCTCTAATTCAATATTATTGAATTTTATTGAATAAAGATTTAGATTATTTACTATTGACTTGACAAAATCAAGAATATGCCTATAATATTCATATAGCTGATGATTTTCAAGAATTTTGAGGTTTATTTGTCATCAAACACATTATAAGCCTTGTTATGGATAAAGTTACTCGGAGGCTCTTCATGTATGCTGCACCTACTCGTTGTCCCGTTTGCCGTTCAGAGTTGACGGTTGCCCGTCTACATTGCTCATCCTGTGATACTTCGATTGAGGGGCAGTTCAGCGGAGGGCCGTTCGCACATTTGACAGCTGAACATCTGGATTTTATCGTGACCTTTGTCCGCTGCGAGGGGAAAATCAATCGTATGGAGCAGGAGCTCGAGCTTTCCTACCCGACGATTAGAAACCGTCTGCACGAAGTGATACGTACTCTCGGGTTTGAGCCGGGCAAGGATGAAGTGATCGAAGTCAGTCCGGAAAAACGTAGTAACGTGCTTGAGGATCTGGAAACCGGGAAAATTTCAGCCGATGAAGCCATGCGTTTGCTGCGTGGCGAGGAGCAATAAGACATGCCTAAAATGATATCTGTCGGAAAATCACCAACAATACGAGTGGACTCGATTGGCGGCGATATCAGCCTTGTAGGTTGGGAAGGCAGTGAGATCCTGGTCAAGGCCGATGACGACGAAATTACCCTCGAACAGAACGGTGATGAGATCAGGTTATCCTGTGTGGATGATGTATCCCTGCGAGTGCCAAAGGCTTCCACGTTATCCTTCGCTTCGATCAGCGGCGACGCAGCGCTACGCGGCATAAGCGGCGATATTGAGATACAACAAATAAACGGCGATCTCTCAATGCGTGAAGTGGGTTCCGTTAGGATCGACTCGATCCAGGCTGATTTCAGTTTGCGTGGCGCACACGGAAACCTCTACATCAAGAACGCAAATGGGGACGTGTCCATCCGCGACGTGGATGGGAATGTGAATATTGAGTCGCTGGCGAATGACCTCGCCTTGCGCGGTGCGCGTGGTAACATCAAAGTCAATGTTGGAGAGGATGTGGTTGTTTATCTCGAGCCGCGTGATGACGGGGAATATCTCATTACTGCCGGCGATGATATTTTGCTCGTATTATCACCGAATGCCAATGCGACAGTCACCATGCAGGGTGATGAAATTGATGTTGAATGGCCCGCTGTTGAGAAAGACCCAGAGGCAACTCAAAGAGTGGTTACCCTCGGCAATGGTTCAGCACGGATCACATTGAGTGCCGGCGGTGATGTACGATTGACCAATCAATCCAGCGCAGGCGAGTCGGCGGAGGAATTCGGTAACTTTGCGGGTTTGAACTTCGATTGGTCTGGTTTCGGCGAACGGATTTCACGTCAGGTGGAGCAGGCAACCGGGCGCGCGGCAAAACGAACTGAGGAAGCTGCACGCCGTGCAGAGCGCCATGCAGAACGTCATGTCAGAAGATGGGGTGCAAAGGTAAATGTAGGTTCATGGGATTTTGGCCCAAAGGGTATGCCACCGCCTGCGGGTGTTCTGAAATCGGAGCCTGTCGCTGATGAAGAACGCATGGCGATCCTGAAAATGCTGCAGGAAAAAAAGATCACTTCTGAACAGGCTGAACAGCTGCTCAAAGCATTGGAAGGAGGCAAGTAATGTCTTCTGAAGAACGCAGGAAAATTCTGCAAATGGTGGAGGAGGGAAAGATCTCCGCCGAGCAGGCTGCCAGCCTCATGCGCGCGCTGGAGACTGATGCTGCTGGGGCTAAGATCGAGGTCGTGGAAGCGGAATCTGCCTCGGGCTTTGCAGGCAGCGAAACGTCTGCACCTGAGTTTGAGGATGTGAAAGCGCGGGCGCGTCGATTTGCGATGATCCCGTTGTGGGCTGGCATCCTGCTCGCAGTCTTGAGTGCGTGGGGCATTTATGGAATTCAACAGAACGTCGGCGTAAATTTTTGGTTTTATTGTTTATTGGCCCCACTTTTTCTGGGTGTATTGCTGATCGTGATCGGCGCAGGCGGACCAGGTTCGCGCTGGTTGTATGTGAATGTGGACAGGCGCCAGGCCCATGATGGGCCAAGGAATATCACACTTGGTTTTCCGCTGCCACTTGCATTGACCTCATGGTTTTTGCGGACCTTTGGCCACTATATTCATGGCATGAAGAATACGAATGTGGATGACATTATTCAGATTCTGGATGCAACGGGAAAATCTGGCGAGCCCTTCATAGTCAATGTAAATGATGATGAAGAGGGTGAACGCGTGCAGGTTTACATTGGATAAGGAGGCTCACAATGGCTAGCTCAGAAGAACGAATGAAAATATTGAAGATGATCGAGGATGGAAAACTCAGCGCGGAAGAAGGGACGAAATTACTTTCGGCTTTGAGTGAACGGCGTATGCCAACTCCGCCTCGCGCGCCCGGCATGCCTGGTGCGCCGCGCTGGCTGCGAATCCGTGTGACGGATGTGCGCACAGGTCGTTCGAAGGCCTCCGTCCAGATCCCCCTTGCCTTGGTGGATGCAGGCATGAAAATTGGCGCGCACTTTGCACCTGAGGTGGAAGGCGTGAATATGTCGAATGTCATGGAAGCACTGCGCTCGGGCGTCACAGGCAAGATCATTGACGTAACCGATGATGAAGACGGGGAACACGTTGAGATCTATGTGGAGTAAGTGCCAAGCAACGCCTACAGAACATAATCCGCGTGTTGAGAGATCAAACAACCCTCGTTTGAGGGTTGTTTGATTTTTAGGGATGTGTCAGCCCGAATTTGGCACATGGGATACAGATATAATCCCCACGGTCACAAATTGCGCTTTCCCACCTTTGAAAAAGCGCAATTTGTGACCGCCCTGGGTATAGCGGATCGTGTAAGGTGTGCATGATGACGTTTCGCCTGGTGAGTCCGCTTAACACCTTGTCAAAACCCATTTGATTTTCCAAACAATTAAAATGCCATCAGAGAAAACGGACCTGCCTAAGGGTTGTCTTCTCTGATTCGCTGTGATATGCTGGCTCGAATAGTATGAGCAACGCGCATCACTCCTTCCTCCGACCCAGTGGGATAAAGGGACTGTTCATTATCTGGCTGGGTCAAATCATTTCGGGGATTGCCTCCAGTATCACGGCGGTTGCATTGCCCATTTGGATATTTGGGATCACGGGCAGTGGCATGGCTGTGGGCCTTTTGGAGTTCTTTTTCTTTGGCTCATACCTGTTGGCAGTGCTTTTTGCCGGTGTTCTCATCGATCGTTACAATCGCAAAATGATGATGCTTGTATACGATTTTATGTCACTTTCTGCAACGGCAGTTTTGCTGGTGCTCCAGACGTCCGGGAGTTTGGATGTATGGCATTTATATCTGGCAGCGATCTTTCAAGGCATAGGATATGCATTTCAATCGCCATCCTATGCAGCTGCCATCACCACCATGGTTCCGAAAAAACAGTATATCCGTGCCAACGGATTGATGTCACTCCTGAACGATGGACCTGAGATTTTCGGTCCGCTGGTTGCCGGGGGCATGTACCTGTTGTTTGGCCTGGACGGCATCCTTTCATTCAATCTGCTTGCGTTCGTTTTCTCGATTGGAGCATTGCTGTTCGTAGAGGTTCCGCCAACACAGCAAACCAGGGAAGGTGCGCTGTCGCATACCAGGTTTCTAAAAGAAGTTATGTACGGATTCAAATATATCCTTCGACGGCCCGCCTTACTTGGCCTGCAACTAATTTTTTTTATGGGCAATTTGTTTTCAGGGATCGCTTTGTCAGTTGCCGCACTGTATCCAATGATCCTATTGCGGACTGGCAATGATACTGAGGTGGTGGGAATTGTTCAAGCGGCGGGTGCGCTGGCAGCATTGGTGGCAGGCGTTTTTCTGACGGCATGGGGCGGCATCAAACGTCCGATACATGCCATATCGCTGGGATGGATCCTGTCGAGTCTCTTCGGTTTGATGTTCCTTGGCATTGGACAGGTGCTTTTGCTCTGGATTATCGCGATTGTGCTTAACTCAATCTTCGAGCCGGTGGTGAACGTTTCGATGGATGCTTTTCTACAAACGAAAATCCCACCTGACCTGCAGGGACGCGTTTTTTCGGCCAGTGATTTTATTTCGCAGGCAATGATCCCTTTCACTCCATTATTGGCAGGCCTTTTTGGGGATAGGATTTTTGAGCCAGCCATGATTGAGGGTGGGTCGCTTGCCAATCTCTTTGGCTGGTTGGTGGGCACGGGCCCTGGTTCGGGATTTGGCCTGTTGATCTTTCTGTGCGGGATCGGCGGGGCACTCGTCGGCTTCTCTGGCTATCTTGTAAAAGACATCCGCAATCTGGATAAACAATTTTCAGATTATCACCGTCCATCTGCTGTGGAGGTGGGGGGGGCGCCCGATTCTGTTCCTGTACTGAATGAGTCGGCTTATACTACGGAGCCAACAGAGTCTGTTTCATCGAACGATCCGCCCTTGCAGGAAACGGAAACATTTTCAAATGTAGATGAGAATCCAACAACACACGCGGAAGATTGATCTTCAGCGTGTGTTTTGTTTCCCGGTCTGCTTACGATACAAGATCTTTCATTAACTCCATTGGGACGACGGCCGCACCTACAATCCCGGGGCCTGTATGCACACCAAGTACAGGAGAGATGCGAACGACCTCGAATCTGGCAATATTCAATTTTGATTTCAATTCATTCGCCATGACTTCGGCCTTTTCTGCAAAGCGGCCATGTAACACTGTGACCCACACAGGTGTCTGTGCATATCTGGCAAAAAGATGTTCTGCAATCGCATTAATGGACTTTCCTATTGTTCGCCCCGTGCTGGCTGTGGTGTACTTTCCATCGCTATCCACACGGATGACAGGCTTGAGGTTGAGCAGTGCGCCAGCCAGGGCTTTCACGCGTCCGATACGCCCGCCGCGTGCCAGGTACTCAAGCGTGTCAAGTGTATAAATGACTTCCGTCTTCTCGCGGATGGCTGACAGGCGCTCGTAGATCTTATCTCTGGCCCAGCCTGCATTTGCTGCCGCTGCCGCTGCCATCACCTGGAATCGTTCACCGCCTGAGAGCGTGAGAGTATCCCAGTACTTCACATCCGCGTCAGGCTTGACCTGTTCGCCACCATCACGCGCTGAGTTAATGGTGCCACTCAAACCGGATGAAATGTGTATCGACAAAATTTCCTTTTCCTTTTCAGCGAGTGTTCTGTAGAGCTCGGCAAAAATCCCACTTGATGGTTGTGCCGTGGTTGGGATGGCGGGACGCATGGCTTCGAGACGGTTATAAAAATCATCTGCTGATATTTCAGTGGCATTCACTTCACCTTCCGGAAACTGGATGAAGAGTGGGGCCTGCGTCACACCCCATCGTTCCAATTCCATGGCAGACATATCTGCTGCACAATCTGTTACTATTTTCATTTCTACCTCCTCTTTGGTTTATTTTCATGTCATTGCGAGACCATGCCCACAATAACAATTAGTTCCTTTTTCCCGAAACCATTTCACCGCGTCTCGCATATTTTGCACAGAAATATTTTCTACATTTTCAGTTGCACCCATGACCAACCACTTGGTTCCTGACCTTACTTTAATAAACTGTTCAATAGCAATGTTGTGCTTTCGCGTGCGACCTCTTCCCATTTTGCGCTTTTTGGGTCGAGCAGACTTTGTAGAAGCAATCCCATGGCCGTTGAGACAATCATGCGCGCCGCGAGTTCGGGATCGACTTCGACAAAGGAGCCCTCCTCCACACCCTTCTTGATTAACGCTGTAAAGTGCTTGTGGTAACGCCTGTAGGGTGCAATGCTCGCATCCCATATCTTTTTGTCACGGCTCGCTTGCAGCCAGAACTCCAGGAACATCGGCAGGCCCCCACTCGCGGTTGCAAAGATGTACGGAAAAGCTTCCGTCATTTGCATAAACGTTTCAGGCGCCGTCTTGTCCTTCGATGCTTCGATGGAGTCATCTATTGTTTTCAGCCAGCCATCGAGCAGGGCCAGGAAGAGTGCCTGTTTGCTTTCAAAATGATGATAGAACGCCCCCTTGCTGATTCCCGCCTCTGTGCAAATATCGTCCACACTGGCGGCAGTGTAGCCGCGGCTGGAAAATAACCTGATCGCTGATTCTATGATCTTTGCTCGTGTCTCTTCACTTCGTCGTTGCATGTTCAACTCTTCCCCCTCTCTTTGTAGGAGAGGGCAGCGGTGATGTTAGAAACCGACCAGTCGGTTTGTTTTTACTCCTGAAAGATTGCACTGTCAAGTGATGGATATCACAGAGTCATTAAAACAAAAGAAACGGTGGCCGCCGTCTCTTTTCGATATGCCTAAACCTTAGACAGGTTTATATGCTGTGATCTTCGCGCTGTACACTGCCTTATATACATCATCACGCGCAATCGTTGTCAATTCGATTGCATCTTTCATATCATCGAGCGCCGAGTCAACAGTTTCCTTATCAAAGAAAACGGGGACAACCGAAAGATCTGTAAAGCCCACGGATTTCATCATGGCGATATAGTCCTCTTCTTCGACCGCGCCTGCCACGCAACCTGCCCAGGCACTTAAGCTTTGCTTGATGGCATCTGGTAACGGACCATCCGTGACGATATCGGACACGGCGAGCTTCCCGCCGGGCTTAAGCACACGGAATGTTTCGTTGAATACTTTTGCTTTATCAGGCGAGAGGTTGATCACGCAGTTCGAGATGATGACATCCACACTGTTTGAGTCAACTGGCAGATCCTCAAGATAACCCTGACGGAAATCCACGTTGGCGAGATTTAACCGCTTCGCACCCGACGTGGCGCGCTCGATCATTTCGGGAGTCATATCCACGCCGATGACTTTCCCTGTCTCGCCGACTTTTTTCGCGGCGAAGAAACAATCGAGGCCGGCGCCTGAGCCGAGATCAAGGACGGTCTGGCCGGGTTGCAGCGAAGCAAGCGTGATCGGATCGCCACAGCCGTAACTGATGGTTGATTCACCATTGGGGAGGGTGGCAAGCAGATCTGCAGGGTAGAGACTGCTTTCGGCGCTGCAGCAGTCCGAAGGTCCGCAACAGGAAGCGGAGTTCTTGATCCGTTCTGCATAGTGCTCACGAACAGTCTCATGGATGGGGGTAGGGGTTTGAGTCATTTTGTCTCCTTCGAAAATTTGTTTTTTTGCAGACTGACCTTTAAGCCTGAGTTTGCATAGAGAACCGTCTATATATCGCTTTAAAAAATTTTCAACCTATAAGTTCTCTCTGCCTGCCCTCGGCAAACAGAGATTCGTACACTAGCAGCAACCACCGCCGCAACTACCGCCTTCACAACATTCACCTTCGCAGCATTCATTACTGACTACTGGCAGTTCACTCATGGGATTCACCTCCTTTCAAATAGACGTTTGTCTATGATATAGGGCAAAAAAAGAGACGGTTATTGGTTTACGACCTTAATAACCGCTGCTGTTGCCTTCTCCTCGGGCGCGAATTTCAACATGATCTGTCCACAGCAAACCGCGACACTTTCCTGGTTCAATGTATAGAAAGTTTGCTTACCTTCTTCACGAATGTTTACCAGACCCGCCTCACGTAGAATTGCGAGATGGTGCGAGACGGTGGGTTGGGACACATCCATTTTGGCAACGATCTCGTTCACCGATAGCCAGCAGCAACAGCACTCGCTCATGATCTTCTGGCGGGTTTCATCGGCTATGGCTTTGGCAAAGAGGACAGGGTTGAATTTCATATCGACATCTTTCTATTTGAGATTATATCGAAGTTTGTCTATTTGTCAAGAGTATGGGTGTGTTTTTCCGTATACCTTGCGCGTGGTTATCCATAAGATCGATATACGCTAATCAAGAACTGCATTTTCCAGAATGGTGAATTGTTGTTTCTCGCAATCGATCTGTGCCTCTACGCCATACGGTAGGATGAACTTTGGATCGGTGTGACCAAAGTCCATGTGTGTGACAATGGGAAGCTCAAATAATCCTTCCTCCTCGGTGACTACCAGGCGAAGGACTTCATCATATTCCTTGAACTTATTCAGTGGGACGATACCACCGGGCCGACCCAACAGGATACCGGAAAGTTTCTTTAAGATGCCCATGGATGCATAACTCCGTAAGGCATATTTCAAAGCGCCTGGCGGAGGGGCATCTTCGGATGTTTCAAGGAATAGAATGGCACCCCGCCATGCAGATGGATCCGGCCAGAGGTCGGTCCCACGCAGGAATTCGAGAACGTCAAGACAGCCGCCCATTAAATGCCCACGGTGCATTCCACTGCCTTGAAGGTATTTCCACCCACCGGATGGAGTGAGTGTTCGTTTGCGCGATTGATTTTCCGGGGCAGCCCAATCGAGCATTTCGACAGTCCAGCCATTCGCTGGCTCGACGATTCCAACCGCGGCGGATGAGAAGAGAGTCTTTCGAACAGATTTAGCTACGTACGGTAATATCCCGCCATTTTCAGCGAATTCCGCCATAATCGTCGGCCCATAAAACGAGACAAGACCCGCCTTGAAGCAAGCCATGTGGGTGGTGGTCGCGTCTGAATATCCCATGTAGATCTTTGGATTCTTGCGGATGACATTCAAATCCAAATAGGGAAATAAGCGGATTGAGTCATCGCCGCCAATGGTTGAAATAATGGCTTTGACAGTCGGGTCCGCAAACGCCTGCATAAGATCATCAGCCCGGGCTTGCGGGTTTTTATGCAGCCATGCTTCGTCTCTCAAAGCGTGCGGCGTCTCAACGACGTTCAGACCAAATTCATTTTGGAGTTGCTGTTTGCCAATTTCATAACGATGGGGGAATGTGCCTGGCCCGCCCCAGGACAGGCTGATCGATGCCACTTTATCGCCCGGTTGAAGTTTTTTAGGTTTGATCATATGCCTTTGTTCCCTGCTGCTGGCTACCCTTTTTGTGGGAAGCCTAAATTCCTGGCGATAATGCGATCGATGACACGTTTGGGTATTAACGTCTGGATCATGCGAACCAGCGGATTGCCAGGAATCACGGCATAGCGGAGCCGCGGCCGGGACGTGGTCAACGCCTGCAAAACGATCTCACCCACTTTTTCTGGTGGATACCCATTTCTTCCATTCCGGACCATGTACTTCTGCATGCCTTTACCGGCCTCAGCATAATCGGTATGTTCATAGACTGATAAATCGATGATCTCAGCCTTATCCCAAATAGGAGTTGCCACCGAGCCCGGCCCCAGGATAATGACATCAATGCCGTAGAGCATTAGTTCCCGCCGAAGGGTTTCCGAGAGTCCTTCCAATGCATGTTTGGATGCCACGTACGCCCCCAGGAAAGGATAGCCATTTTTCCCCGAGACTGAACTCATATTGATGATCCTGCCCGGCTTTCCCTTGCGGGAACGGTCGGTACCCAGTAATGGAAGAAATGCCTGTGTGACGATCAACTGCCCGATCAGATTGACTTCCATCTGTTTCCGAAATTCTTCGATGGGTTGATGCATTAGTGGCGCAGGGACGGCGATGCCTGCGTTGTTCACAAGCCTGGACAAAGTCTCGCCGTGAAGTTCATTACTGACCTGACGCGCGGCGGCGTGGACAGCTGCCTCATCCATAATATCAAACAACAACGGGACGAACGCCTGCCCAAACTCGACGGTTAATCGTTTCGCATCCTCCTCCCTGCGGACACTGCCGAAGACTCGAAAACCCTGCTGAATCAGGACTTTCGAGACACCCCATCCAATGCCTGTGGAAACACCTGTAATAACGACGCTTTGCATAGATTATTCCCTTTTATGATATTCAACCCTATAAGACCTCCCGGACTCTGAATGTCAATATTTCAACATATGATCATCCACTCGCCGAAGGCGCGTATTTCTCAAGTAACTGTTCGACTTCCATGGCCTTGTCTGCGATCGCAGAACTTTCAAACCGCCTGATTTCAAATAGATGAGACAGTTGCGAATATAACTCAGGCAGTCCCAAAATCTCTTCAACCTGTTCACGGATCCATTTATTGTAGGCGATCGGGTAGGTCCGACGCGCGATGAACAGGGCCTGCAAAAATTCACGGTATGCGTTGTAAAGTCTGTCAAAGGATTGAAAGTACAGTCCACGTTCAATGTATAGCGGAATGTGGTGCAGATTGTTGAGGCAATACCACCGCACCCTGTCCAACCGTTGCTGACGCAGCTGTTCGTTGTAGTACGGAAGCCATTGACCTTTGAGTTCTGCCAGATATTCACTGCCCTGCCATAATGGAACGCTGTACGCCAGGAAGTTCCCGATCTGCACCTCGAAGTCGTCAGGTCCGTCCGCCTCGTCCTGTTCCCGGGATATAAAGACTCCATTGATAAAGCCGGGATGCACGACCGAATATTTGCCAGCTTTATACAAGGCTTGGACAGTCGAATTTGACTTCTCAAATTCCTCCCAGCCCGCTTCCAAAGCACTTAATTGTGACTGAGCCTGATCGGGCCTGGAAAGCACAACAATATCAAGACAACTGTCGCGGGTGGCTTTGCCGCGCGCACACGAGTTGACGAGTAGTACCGCGTCGATTTTGAAATTGGACACCAGGAAATCCACGATGGCATCTGCCGCTGCTTGATGTTCCGGGGTTGGGTAAGCTGCTTGAAGTAACATGGGCCTCTTTCAACGTGGGATTTATTTTATCAGCATGGGTACTCGCGCCCTGCAAGGGCAAAGAAGCCCCGATTTCATTCGGGGCTTCTTTGTATCAGCTAGAAGAAACGTATATGGCATTGCTATTGATTAATCTATTTGTGGGTTGGTGAAATAATTGCCAAGCTGGTCCTTCACCAGTAGCCAGCCCTCATAATATCCTTTTGTGGGCGGGTAGACCTTCACTTTCACCCACACTTTCCAGTTGCCATCCATGAAGACAGAGTTTGGATAGTAATATACTGTGTCCTTGTTGAGTGCAGATGCCAGGATTTTTCCACCTGGCTCACTGCGGATATACATCCCGTATTTATAGTCGATCTTCAGGGTTGAAAGTGAATCAACGGGAGCAGGCGGACAGTTGCAGGGTTTAGGCGGTGGAGGATTATAGGGAGGAGGAACCACAATCCCGCCAGGCAGGTTGATCACTTGCCCTGCATAGATCAAGCTGGGGTTCCAAATCTGTGGGTTCACAGCCAAAAGCGAACTCAAGCTGATCCCTGTTCGCGCCGCGATTTTTCCGAGTGTATCTCCCGATTTCACGACATACGTGCCGTAGGTTGGCTGGGATACCGGGTCAGTATATCCCATTGGGATATATAGGATCTGCCCTGCATAAACCCACCATCCAAGCCCGGGGTTCGCGGCCTGGATGGCTGCTACAGTGGTGCCGCAGGTTACCGCGATGCCGCTCAAGGTATCACCCCATTGGACAGTAATGGTACTGGCGCAACTAGACCATGCCACCGCTCCGCTGGACGGGGCAAAGGACGTGACCAGAATTGCGGTCACAACGATGAATTGAAAAAATCTTTTCGTCATTGCATTCTCCCTTTGTTGCTTAACTGAAATACAAACAGGACTGAGAACAAAACTCACGTCGATATTCATAGAATACTCCAAAAATACCACTTGTCAATCGGGAATTTCTGGTGATTACCCACAAGTAAACTCCGGAAATGGGAAAGGGTGCAAGAAAGAAAAAGAGAGGGTCATGCAAGTAACGATAACAGCAGATATGCCTTGTAAGAGCC
>JANMSY010000006.1:0-4094 GCA_031389865.1 Anaerolineales bacterium
ATCGTCAATAGTCCATTGTCTGTCTTTGGGGAACTCAATAAGCTCAAGCCGCCGTCCTCGGCGGCGCTTTTCGAGTAAATCCTGCGCCGAGGACGGCGCAGGGAGCAAACTCATCTACAACCTTTTAGTGCACCCTCGTCAATAGTCCATTGTCTGTCTTTGGGGAACTTTAATTTTTTCTCATCGTCATTCGATTAACGCCGAATAAAAATCTGTTTTTCACCACGGAGGATAAAATGAGATCTCGATCCGTTCTGTTCATGTTGCCTGTCGTTGCAATACTGGTTCTCGCCGCGTGTGGAGGTGCGGCTGCCACCGAATCGCCTGTCACTTTTTCCAGCGAGCCGGCCGCCGCAACAGAAGCTCCTGCCGCTGAATATGATGTGTTTGCCGAGCCGGGCGCTCCTGAAGAGAAGTCCATGGGACAGGATCAAACCGATGACGTAAGGGCAATTGCTCCGCTGGCTACTGCTGGGGCGTATGAGATCGCCAATTCATCGGGGGATTTAACAGTCATTGAACGTTCCAACCGTATGATTGTCAAAAATGCGGATGTCCGCCTGATGGTGAAGGATACCGATGTGGCGATTGACCGCGCCACTCAGATCATCGGCGATGCGGGCGGATACATCGTCAGCTCGCGTGTCTGGTATCAGGATTATTATGGCAACAGCTTGAAGTATGCTGCCGTTACCATTGGTGTCCCTGTGGATGAGTTTGAGAAAGTCCTCAGCCGTCTGCGCGGACTGGCTGTCCGTGTGGTAGACGAGATTGCCGCGGGCGACGATGTCACCGAACAATATGTGGACTTGCAATCACAACTGGTGAACCTCGAGGCCACGCGCGCCCGCATCCAGGAATTTCTGCAGGATGCCAAAACGATTGACGAAGCGCTGCGTATCAACCAGGAACTGGCGAACATCGAATCCCAAATCGAACAGATCAAGGGACGTATGAACTATCTCAACGACCGTTCCGCCTATTCGACGATCACCGTCAACTTTGAGCCTGAATTCCCCATTCTGACAGCCACCCCAACTTCAACTCCACGTCCCGCTGCTACACCCATCCCGTGGAATCCAAATGAAACCTTTGGAGAAGCAAAAGGTACAGTCACTGTCCTGTATCAGGGAATTGCCAACTTCCTTATCTGGCTGGGCGTGGTCATTCTGCCCATCGTCCTGCCGCCTGCGTTGATCCTTTGGGCAGTTTGGAAATGGCTGAATCGCAAGACGGTGAAAGTGGTCAGTGCAAGCAGCGAAGGGGATTAGGATTGGTACTTCGTAATGGTTAATAAAAACAGGGACAGCACATGACGCGCTGTCCCTGTTTTTATTTGCAGCAATAATTTGTGGGTCACCACCCTGGGCAACTACTCTCCTGGTTCAAGCGGTGATAGGTAAGCGATGATGACAAATTATGGGGGACATGCAATTGATCTTTACGCTGACTGGCGATCAGGCAAATTTCATGTTCGCTCGTGAGCAAGGGCTCCACAAACTGCCACGTCCGATAACTGCGGGCTTCCACAGCTGCCTCTGCCATGCTGGGGAGTTCATATCCAAGGACTAAAATGCAGCTCATAAGTTCTTAACTCCGGACTTCATTGTGTGCTGTTTTTGTCTCGACGGATAAATCATAAAGAGGTTACCATCACAGGGATGAAGCGCCCATCAGGCCTAATAGACTGCCGAGTGCACTGCACGCAAAATTAACCCAATCGTTATCCAGCCACTTCCAGCCGCGGATCTGAATGGTCTGTGTACCACAGGTGTGAAGTGGATGCTTCTCGGTTTCCTTTTGGTCAGTGGGGCAGAAGTACATGGCCTGCACGGTCGCGCCAAGCAGTGAGTCAAAAAGCGCGCCCGCCAGCCCGGCAATGCTAATGAGTAGAAACAGTGACCCGTTATCAGCAAATAGTGCTGCGGGCAGCGCGATCACGGATGCACCCGCCAGCGACGCGAGTGTCCCAAATAACGAGATCCCGCCCGAGGTCCCTTTTTCGACGCGCTTTCTCAAATCCGTGATCAGGCGTGGCGGGGTTGGATTCAGGACTCCCAGCTCAGTTGCCCATGTATCCGCATTGACCGCGGCAAGCGATGAGGCGAATCCCACCCAGCCGACCATTGATTCCGGATAAAGCGCGTGGATCAGCACGAAGAGCGTTGCCAGCCCGCCATTGCCGAAAACCTGGCCCGCGTCGCGTTCATGCCCCTTGGAAAACTTTTCAGTGAGGCCCTGTTTGCGTTTCTTGAAGGCGCGGCTCAAACCAGAGGATGTGATGAAGAACGTAAGCAGGAGAACTGCCCATTGCCATCCACCCAGGCCAAAGATGACAGTGCCGACGAAAGTGGCAGCAAATGCCCCGCTTTTATTGAGGCTATGAGCACGGTAAGCAAGATAGGCGATGACAATTGCGAGAATGAAGCCGTATAGGATCTGCATTTAGACCGGTGTGGTGATGAGGAATAAAACTGCTATGAGAAACAATAATGCGCAAAGCATGCTCGATATCCACATGATGAACGCCAGTGGACGTTGCTTTTCCCAGCGATAGAAATATAAACCGGCCGTCACTCCGATCACGAACAGCACCGCGCTCACCAGCGGGAGCAAAATTAACTGCGTGGACGGTGCCATTTCAATTGGCGTTCCAAACGGGATTGCTGGAAGCGAAGGAATAAGAATACCCACCCAAACAATGAGACCGAGATTGAGAAGAATGCCACTCATCCAAAGGAAACGGGCGATGGGGCTTTCCCAGGCCTGGGTAATAAGAAAGGACGGATAGACTGACTTTGGCTCAGCCCGAGTGAGGCTTCCCATTTCCGTAGCCCGTGCAAACGTTTGGACAAGAGCGGCCGGGTTATTGGGTGAGATGGCAAAGATGCGTTTCGATGTGGCGATCAAAATGAGACTTCTTGAACTGGATGCAATGAACTCGACAAGTCCCAGATCGGGATGGCGGCGTGTGCCAAGCACTGCACCGGGCAGCCTGAGGCGTGGCAATAAAAGTGGGCTGGTCAAATCGGAGGCCGGACGAACCCATTCGATATCTGTAAGTGGAAGGTCCTCCACGCGAAGTCCCCAAAGGATCGCCAGGCTGTCGCGGTCGATATAATAATCTGCGCGCAGCAGGGCGTAGGCGCGATACCCAAGGAAGGGAATGGGAACGAAGGCGAGCAATGCCATAAGAAGATACAACACAAACAGCGGTCCTACCGGCGCACGCGAAAGATTGACAAATCCAAATATGGAAATTGCCGCGAGCACAAGCATGATGACCGCGTGGATGATCAGTCCAAGCTGCCTGGATGGGGGGAAGTGCCCAATTTTGGAGTGATTCATGATTGGTTATGTAAAGGCAATGTCAACATCGCCTCCACGCATATCACAAAATGGATTTTATTTTTTCAACAGTACCATCAATTGCCACACGTTGATTATCTTTTTCCGCGCGCAACTTTAATTCTACCATTCCCTCTTTGAGAGCTTTTTCTCCAACCGTGATCCGAATTGGACATCCTACCAGATCCGCATCATTGAATTTGACTCCTGCACGTTCATCACGGTCATCGAATATAACTGAAATACCCGCGCTTTGCAGAGTGTTGTACATCTCCTCGGCTTTGGAGTGTGTCTCTACTTCCTTGCCAGGCAGGTGCATGAGATAGACGTCAAATGGCGCGGCAGGATGGAGCAGGGTAAGTCCCCTGTCATCATGATGGATTTCTGCCAGCGCGAGCAGAATGTTTTCAAACTGAAACTCGTTGCGGGTAGTCAAACAGATTGCAGACAGTAGGGTAAGCGGATTGCCGCAGTTTATGCAGGCATCTCCTGCCTTGGCCTGCACCAGGTCCGCGATCATCCCGGCGGAGTAATCACGTCCGTAGTTTGTGTTCTTGAGATGATAGCCAGCCTCATTCGCGCCCGCGACGAGATCCTGTGATTGTGGAATGATGTCATCCACAACGATCAACACATCCTTCAATCCAATGGGCGACGCATAGCCTGCCGCGGCACCTGATCTCTCAATCTCTTGCGCGCTTGCTATGCGGACATCGCCAACATGTGCCTTGAGTTTTGCTTCGCTG
>JANMSY010000008.1:0-3093 GCA_031389865.1 Anaerolineales bacterium
CAGCTGCCCCACCAGACCTGCCGAGTGGAAGGTTGAGCCGCTGGTCAGTTCATGCCGCTCGATGACGACGATATCTTTCCATCCCATCTGGGTCAGGTGATACGCGATGCTGGCGCCGCCGACTCCGCCTCCGATGATGACTGCCTGTGCATGTGTGGGGGTTTCCATGTATATTCTCCATTAATATCTATGCTCGGTGGTCGAGTGCGAAGCGTATCGAGACCACCACTCAGTAACGTCATTATTGTTACAAGATTGCTTTTGAAAACTTGTGGTTTCGATACCTCCCGCAAAAAACATGCGGGACTACTCAACCACCGGATTATATTTTACACAGCGCGTAACCAGTTAGCGTATTCAATTCCGCTTGTACTTGCTTCAAATCTCTCAAAATACTTTTGCCCATATCCCGCATAATCAAAGTCGAGTTTTGAAACGCCAATCTGAACCTGTGACCACATCGCCTCGCGCAGATCTGACATGATCTTCATTAGTTTTTGACGTGCGCGTTGTGCCTCAGTAGGAGTTCCAAAATAGGCTTTCAATAGGATTTCATCCTGATCATTATTGAAATCATGTTGTACAGCAAAATTTCCCAGGTCAAAAAAGATATCGCCCATACCTGCGTATTCCCAATCCAAAATGCGGATGCATGTGCCGTCATCGATGAAATTTCCGTTGAGCAGGTCGTTGTGACAGGGACGTGGTTGGAACGGGTCGCGTCCATACATGGCTTTTTCGATCTCACCTGATCTCTCGAGATACCAGTCCATTTTCCCAGGCAAATCAACATTAAAACGTTTCGCAGTTTTTGCGTATACCTCTGCGATACGGAAAGGGGAGAAGGAGCCAGGAAAGTAATCCAGCGCATGATAGGCTTTAATCGATTCGACCACACGGCTGATGTTTTCCTCCGTACCGATCTCTTCGGCCGGGATCCCTTTGCCTGAAATAAACCGCGCAAGGATATACCCTTCAGGTTCGAGAAATGCAACGGGTTCAGGAGCGATCCCAATGTGGGAAGCCAACAGGCTGGATTCATATTCGGTTCTGCGGTCAATGCCCAGGAACTGAGTTTCGTTGCCACCCAAACGAAGGACGTAGGATTCTCCGTCCAGGGTGATTTTGTAATTTCGGTTGGTGATGCCGCCCGTCAATTCTTTGATTTCAAGAGATCCAGTTGAAGCAAATTGTGGAATGCGCTGGAGAATGGGGGATAGGTTGTCCATGGGAATCCTTTGGCGAAGGCTCAGTTGGGCGTTCCTATGGAATAACCCCGTTCAGGTGATTAAGTTTTCTTGCCTTCTTCTTTTACCTTGTTGGCTACTTTTTTAACAATCATGCTAATTGCTGTACCCGGACCGGTTAGCGCAGACAATGCGACATCCGCAATATCGGGAGCTATCTTCTTTAAATTGCGCAAACGACGCGAGAGGAAAGACTCACTTGCTTGATCGCCTTTGACAACTTCATTTTTGATTTCATCAACTTCAGCAACGAGATCCTGCTTCTCGATTGCGTCTATTGAAGAGGCTTCGATGGCTTCATAGATGGGTTCAAGTTCACGTTGGATGACATTAACCATATTGCTATTTCCAATTGCACCATACACATTGCCTTGAACATTCACAACAAAATTTGGAGATGCCGTTTTGCTATCTTTCTCAATTTGACTCAATACTTCTTTGACAATCAAATCAATTATGCGATTTCCGACCTGCACCGGCAACGACTCGCGCCCTTCGCTTGCCATTTGCTGGAGTAATGTTAAATCAACAGGAGCAGCTTCGGGGGCGTTTCGAAGCGGGACTTTTTCCGTTGCATCAATTTTGGCTATGGTTTTGTGTATGGAGACAAATTCGCCGCGAATCATCGCGAGAAGGTCACGACGCGTGTTTTCATTTCCACGAACCCAGATATCAATTGTGTGGTCTTCGTAGTCTGCTATAACAAGCGCGGCATTCCTTCCGCTTTTTAGCACGACACCTGAACGCCAGATTGTGTTTTTGTGAATAAATGTATGCATGCGAACGATAAAACGTGAAATGATGGATGAGGGAAGAACATTGTAGTGATATTGAAAAGCGAGTGCATCATCCCACTCGCCCGTATAAATTTCATCTTTGGGAAGCAAATCAGGGATGAGGAATGATTTGTCGGATTCGATATCGTAACACAGCTCGAACTTCTTCATCATATCCACGATGAACAGGCGCTTATTACTTGGATATTCGGGCAGGTCTAGGATTTTGTTTAGCAGCGACAGGTTGAGTTGCCCCTGGTTTTGAAAGAGCTCGTGTGAGTTCAGAATTTTATATACGCCGTTGGTAACCCACTGTGGGTTGAGAATGCCAAGCGCTTCGAGACGCGGGTCATCCTGAAAGTGCAGCACGACACCTAAGTCATGCAGGAAGCCGATCAATGTGCGCTGACTGGTTTCGTCCTTGACATCGTTTGTATCACACAGATCAAGGTATTCATCCTGCGTGAAGAAGTTTTTGTCTTTGCCAAGTTCTTCCAATTTCGATTTGACGGTGAACCATGTCAAAGGCAAAAGGTCGCGGACGTGCGGCAGGGTATCCACCTGTTTGGCGATCTCGGCTTTGAGCGCTTCTATGCCCGCTCCCGTCGCGGCGGATGTTTCCAGTATGGCGACGATGTTCGGATATTTCTTCTGCAAGCCTGTGCGGTCAATATCGAGCGGATGCTGATCGGTCTTGTTGCCGACGATCAGCACAGGCGACTCGCCGCCAAAGGATTGGATGATCTTGAGCCAGTACTCGACGCGGTTTTCCTCCTGCGTCAGGCGCGCATCCAGCACCAGCAGATAGAGACTTCGCTTGGTGAGGAAGAATTGGTGAGTGGCATGCATGATCTCCTGCCCGCCGAAGTCCCAGATGTTTAGGCGGACGGGTAAGGTACTATAGACTTCACGATCAGATTTTTTCCAGACAAGAGATCGAGATCTACCCTTCGCACTGCCCCCAACTTGCCACTGGTTAATGGATATTCCCTCTGTTTTGTTCTGGTTCTGATCAAATGTGCCATAAAGGATCTGCTGAACCAATGAGGTCTTGCCGACGGAACCTTGGC
>JANMSY010000020.1:0-7476 GCA_031389865.1 Anaerolineales bacterium
ATGTGCCGATCGAGGAAGCAATGGGTAAAATGAAAATGGTGCCAATGGATTCGGATATTGTGTTGACCGCTCAAGATCTTGGAATTTCTTTTGGTTGATGAGTTGTATATTTTAGATACAAACACCTGACAGTGAATTTCGTCAGGTGTTTGTATTTATTTTTACCTGCTAGCCCACGATATTGATCGGCAATTCGTTCCTACTGCTCAATGCCGCAATGCTGACCTGGGCAGCGATCTTTTGCGTGATCGCTGTCAGTGATTGTGCGGAAGGTGACTCGGGATGGCTTACCACAATTGGCTTGCCGCTATCACCGCCGATGCGTACGTTCTGGTCCATGGGGACTTTACCGAGGAAGTTCGCCTGGGTTGCCAGAGCCAACCGCTCGCCGCCACCTGAACCGAAGATGTCCATGCGAGTGCCATCAGGCAGCTCCAAATAGGACATATTCTCGATGATGCCGAGGATGGGAACTTCCAGGGTGCGGAACATGTTCAATCCGCGCCCGGCGTCTTCCAGAGAGACGAGCTGCGGAAGCGTCACGATCACCGCGCCGCTCAAGGGCAAAGCCTGTGCCAGTGACAACGCCGCGTCACCTGTTCCAGGGGGAAGATCCACGATCAGGTAATCCAGCTCACCCCATTCCACATCACCCAAAAACTGACGGATCGCAGAGTTGAGCATCGGTCCTCGCCAGATCAATGGCTGCCCGGGCTTGACAAGCAGTCCCATCGAGATCATTTTGATTCCATGGGCCTGGGCCGGGATCATTCTAGCTCCCTGCGGGGGTGGGAGTTTCTCCACGCCAAGCATGGTGGGAGTGTTGGGCCCATAGATATCCGCGTCCATGAGTCCGACGCGTGCTCCGCTTTGAGCGAGTGAGACGGCAATATTCACGGCAACCGTGGTTTTACCAACCCCACCCTTACCCGAACCGACAGCAATCGCATTGCGAATGGGCATGGTGACCAGTCCGCGCATGCGTCCATCGTTCGGTACATCCGAGTCCATCTTGACTTCCACTGTCTTTACACCTTCCACGGAAAGCGCGGCCAGCCTTGCATCCTTTTCGATCCTTCCACGGAACGGACATGCAGGTGTGGTGAGCATGATGCTGAACGTGACCCTGTCACCTGTGATCTCAAGGTTACGGATCATGTTCAGGGTAACGAGGTCCTGATGGAGATCCGGTTCCTGTACCGTGCTCAATGCGGCTAAAACTGCTTCTTTTGTAATTGTCATGTGTTTATTGTACCAATCAATCGGGTGTTATTCGCGCTCCCGAAGAGTATCGAATCCTCAGGAGCGTGTACTTATGATGTGGCGGGAGGCGGTGTCACTGCGGCTTTTGCTGCTTCCTTCGCAGCTTTTGCTGCTTCTTTTGCCTTGCGTTCCGCCTCATTACGTTCATAATTCTCTGGACGGATACTCTTATAGTAGGAAGCAGGTTTGAGCAGTTTCTCCATGCCGTATACGTTACGCTCATAGGACGCGATGTCAAAATCGTGGTCCATGATGATCGCATCGAAGGGGCAATATTCCGCGCAGAAACCACAGTTCATGCAAATATCTGCATCAATGTAGAACTCGGTTGGCTCGGGGATCGGGCGACCGGTGTTTGGGTCGTTCGAACGGACGATCCAGATGCATTGCGGCGGGCAGACTTTGGCGCAGATGCCGCATGACGTACAGCGTATTTCCTTCTTTCCCTCCGCACCCTCGTCGTAGACAAGGAATGGCACATAGCGGAATTCTTCCGGCGTGAGCAACTGTTCTTCCGGATACTGCACTGTGAAGATGCCGCGTGCGTCCTTACTGGAACGGTGAGCAATGCCCTCCGCGGAGTTGTAGCGTTTTTTGCCCTGGAGCAGCCATACGAGATCATCCCAATAGGTAATCCAGAAGCGTTTCAGGGTTACGCCCAGACCCTTAAGTATTCCTTTACCGTACATGTTCATCTCCTCTTAGCGGTCCAACTCGCCCATCACGATGTCGAGCATGCCGAGCAGCGCGACGAAATCCGCGATCTTGGTGCCTATGCACATCTGCTCAAGGCAGGTGATGTTGACGAATGAAGCCGGCCGCACATGATAGCGCCACGGATTGGGCTTGCCGTTCGAGACGACGTAAAACGCCAGCTCACCTTTGGGCGACTCAATGCGACCATACGCTTCGCCTGCCGGGACCCGGACCTGATACTGCGGTTTCTGTGAGTTGATCGGCCCTTCAGGGATCTGTTTGACAGCTTGTTCCAAAATCCGCAGGGACTGCCGGATCTCGTCAATGCGGATCAGGTAGTTATCATACATGTCGCCGTTCTGGCGGGTGGCTACATCAAAGTCGAAGCGGTCATAAATGGAATAGGGGTCCGCACGGCGCAGGTCATAAGGCACACCTGCTGCACGCAGCACCGGGCCGGTGACTGAATACTTGATCGCGGTCTCTGCGTCCACTACTCTCACTCCCTGCAAGCGTGAGACCAGTACTTCATTTTCGCTCAACAGGCGTTCCATTTCATCTGTCTTGCCCGCCAGACGGTCAAAAACCAAACCCTTGATCTTCTGCATGACCTCTGGAGGCACATCACGGACAACGCCGCCGAAGCGCAGGTAATTGCACATCATACGTGAGCCTGACACAGCTTCGAAGATGTCGAGGATCAGCTCACGTTCTTCAAAGGCATACAGCGCCGGGGTGTACATCGCGCCCAGGTCATTGAGCAGCATACCGATGAAGACGAGGTGGTTCTGAATGCGGCTGAGTTCCGCCATGATGACACGGATATACTCGGCTCGCTCCGCCACTGGGATTTTCATCAGTTTCTCAACCGTGATGGCGTACCCCAGGTTATTACTCATCGAGTTGAAGTAGTCGAGTCGGTCGGTGTAGGGCATGTTCTGGAGGAACGTGTTGCGTTCACCGATCTGGTCGTGGTTGCGATGCAGGTATCCTACAACAGGCTTGAGGCCCACAATCGTTTCGCCATCGAGTGTGAGCGCGGCACGAAATACACCATGCGTGGACGGATGCTGCGGTCCCATGTTGACGACGATCCGGTCGGTGCCCATGGCGCCATCTTCGCCTGGGACTGTGTAGCGCTTGAGCGAGGTGTATAGCAGCTCATCGTTCTCGGGAATCCATTTTTCAGGATCAAATTTCTCGGGGAACTTCAGGTTATCCTTGAACGGATTCTTTTCCTCCGAGGAAACATGCCTGCCTTCAGGCCAGCGGCTCTTGAACGGTTTAAACTCCTCTTCGTAGAAGGGTTCCTTCCAATCCTTTCGAAGTGGGTGGCCCTCATAGCCTTCCCACATCAAAATGCGACGCAGGTCAGGGTGACCCGTGAACGTGACGCCGAATAAATCCCAGGCTTCGCGTTCCTGGAAATCAACGCCCGGCCAAATATTGATCAGGGATGGGACTTCAATCGGGTCGACGCGCGCCACCTGAACACGGAAGACGAGTCCGGGTCCGCCCGTGGTCTTGTAGGCGTGATAGACCACTTCCATTTTGTTTTCAGGGAGGTAGTCCACCGCGGTCACTGCGGTGAGCAGGTCGAAGCCGAGTTCATCGCGGATGGCAGTGGCAACCTCAATCAGGTGATCTCTTTCAACAACGAAGCCAGCAAAGCCTGGGCGCGTGTCTGGGATGACAATGCCGTGGAAGCGCGCGGCCAGGTCAACGGTCTGCGTAAGGGGAAGCGTGGTTGTCATCTGGTTATCCTTCCTTGGGCGCGTGGGTAATGGCTTTGATCTCCGCGTTGCGACGCGGGTCGATCAGGTCCGGTCCAAGGATCGGAACGGGTACGTAATTGCTGTCTTCCTTTGACTTTTTGTTGTACCAGGAGACCTTTTTAATGCTTTGCTTGTCGATTTTTTCCTGCAGTTTGATCATGCCGGCGATCAAGGCCTGCGGGGTGGGAGGGCAGCCAGGGATGTAAACATCCACGGGCAGGAACTTGTCGATGCCTGCGACGACGTTATAGCCTTCCTTGAATGGACCACCGCCTGAAGCGCACGCACCCATCGCGACAACATATTTCGGCTCGGGCATCTGGTTGTACAGGCGCACCAGGGCTGGGACCATCTTCTTCGTGACCGTCCCGGATACCAGCATCAAATCCGCCTGGCGTGGGGTCGGGCGCATGACTTCCATACCGAAGCGAGCCATGTCATAGCGGGATGCTTGTGCCGCGATCATCTCGATGGCGCAACAGGCCAGACCGAACATGAGCGGCCACACTGACGAACGCCGGCCCCAGTTGTAGAGGCGGTCGAGCGTTGTAATGGCTACGGCATTCTGAATATCATCCGGAATGTCGTATTGCGGCAAACTTAACTTTTCATTGTCCATTGATGTACTCCTCAAACCAATCCTGATAGATTGCATATAGGATGTCATCGTTTGCGAGCAACGGATCATCCTCGAATTCCGATAGTCCTACTGTCCAGTCATAAACCTGCTGCAATGACACCTCTTCGATGTTTACGTGCGGATATTGCCTGCGCAGCTCTAAAGCAATGGCATAGGTGCTTTCCCAAGTCAGAGTCATTTGATTTCTAACCACCAAGACACGGAGTCACGGAGACTCTTTTTGGAGTTACTAATCACTTTTCTCTGTGTCTCCGTGGTTGATCATTTGGTTTCCATGTTACGTTCTCTAAAATGGAGAAAGAGCGGCAAGGCAAAAGACAAACCTATCAGTAATGTAGCTAACAGATAAACCCAGGGATTTTTCATCTGTAATCTATTTGCTTCCGAAAACATAAAGACCCAAAATACGATCACGGACACCGTCAAATCCATGCCCATACCCTTCATGAAGTTGTTGGCAAACATCGGCTGGATGAGCAATGGAAGATCGAACCCATTTGCCGGGGAGATCTGTAGGAAGAAATAGTAAGGTGCCACGAAACCGAGGATCGCCAGGATGAGAAAAATGTTTTTCTTCGTCATTTATATTTCTTCTTCACGGTTATCGATCTGAGCGCGCTGCAGCTTTCCTGAATAATCCACGTAAATGGATTTCCATTCGGTGAACACTTCGAGTGCAGCCTGCCCGGCTTCGCGGTGTCCGTTGCCTGTGCCGCGTACGCCGCCAAATGGGAACTGGATCTCTGCGCCGGTTGTGCCGTGATTGATATACACCAATCCACTAAAGATATCGCGCATGGCGGTGAAGGCTCGGTTCACATCCTGTGTAAAGATCGAAGTGGATAAGCCATACTGGGATCGATTATTAACTTCGATCGCTTCCTCCAGCGACCCGACTTCGATAATCGAAAGCACTGGGCCAAAGATCTCTTCCGCTTCCAACGTGGACCCTGGCGTGACTCCGTCAAACAAAGTAGGCGTGTAGAAAAAGCCTTTCCCGTTTACATCTGCCACCGACGCGCCAGCCAGCACGCGGGCGCCTTCCTTCTGTCCGATCTGCACATAGTTGTGGATGCGATTGAGCGCAGCCTTGTTGATGACAGGCCCCACCTCAACATTTGGATCCAGTCCATTGCCGAGCCTTAACTTCCTTGTTCTCTCAGTCAGTAACTCGGTGACCTCACGCGCAATTCCGTTATGCACGATCAAGCGGCTTGCGGCCGTGCAGCGCTGTCCACTTGTGCCAAAGGCAGCCCAGAGGGTGGCATCGGTGACAAGGTCAATATCTGCGTCATCCATGACGATGATGGCATTCTTGCCGCCCATCTCGAGCGAGACTTTCTTATTTAAACGTGCAGCAGATTCAGCAATGGCGCGTCCTGTCGTCGTGGAACCGGTAAAGGAAAGCACGCGCACACCCGGGTGATCGACGAGAGCCCTGGCCACATCCGCGCCTGGGGCGAGGAGCAGATTGAACACACCCGCTGGCAGACCCGCTCCCTCGAATACCTTTACGAACGCCGCCGAAATGGCAGGAGTCTCAGGCGAAGGTTTCCAGATAACCGTATTGCCTGCCACCAGCGCTGGGAAGATCTTCCACGATGGAACGGCGATGGGAAAATTCCAGGGTGTGATGAGGCCGACTACGCCCGATGGATCGCGAACCGCCATGCCGAACTTATTCGGCATTTCGACAGGGGCAGTGTACCCGAGCAGCCGCCGTCCCTCGCCGCCCATGAAGTACGCCATGTCGATGGCTTCCTGCACATCGCCGCGCGCTTCCGCGATCACCTTGCCCATGTCGCGCGTGAGCAAATGGGCAAGTTCTTCCTTTTTCTGTTTTAGGATGTCGCCCACTCTAAAGAGCATTTCGCCGCGCAGTGGGGCAGGGACCAGCCTCCATGACTTGAAGGCTTCCGTGGCGGCATGCACTGCCGCATCCAGATCTGGGATTTCAGCCTGGGCGATCTCTGCCAGCAATTCTTCATTTGCAGGGTTGATCGTCTGGAAGGTGCTCTGCCCCTTGACCCACTTGCCGTTGATGTAATTTTGAAATTCCATCGCTACACTGCTCCACTTACCTATTTGTAAAGATACGAAGTGTTAAACATCACAAGCCGAAATTATAGCATCGGGAGCATCAAAGTCAATCAATTATGTAAAGATATTTATACAAAATTAAGTAATGTGAGTATAATCACCCTAATTGGATTACAAAGGTGGTTCTGAAATGGCTCATGCGAGAGAACCAACTCTAACACAAACCCTGAGCACTCTATGGTTACCGCCCGACAGAAAGTCCTCAATTATTTGACGAAAACGCGTACTGGATCAGCGCGGGAGATCGCGCGCGGGCTGAAGATGTCCGCTGCAACAGTGCGGCATCACTTGCGTGTAATGACCGCCGATGGACGACTTGAGATTTCGTTTGTGCGAGGGCGGGAAGGACGCGGCAGGCCCGAGAAAGTCTATTCACTGCCTCGGGCCGCACTAGGCGATAACCTGTCCATGTTGACGGATGCCCTGTTGATGGAAGCAGCTACAAAGCCTGCACCGAGCGCAGACGAAGTGGCCCGAATGGAAGCACTGGCGAAGCGTCTCGCAGGGGAATCCAGTTTTGCGAGTCATCCCATTGCAAAGCGTCTGAATCTGACCGTCGAAAAAATGAATCAGATGAATTATCACGCGCGCTGGGAGGCGGGTCCACAGGGGCCGCGTCTGATCTTCGGTCACTGTCCATATGCGAAACTTATTGGCAGGCACCCTGAACTCTGCCAGATGGATGAGGCTCTGCTCAATCAATTGATGGGGGACGCAGCAACGCAAATGTTCAAAATCGGAACAGATGGCAGCGCATCCTGCGTATTTTTGTTGAGGTAATGTCGTCTGGGCTCGAAATGATATTCCGGCTCTCTTGGAATCGCCTTGAGGCTCGGCTGGATTGACAAATCCAGCCGCCAGATTCGGGGCAAATGCCAGTGGATTTCCTGCATGTACGGGATTTGGCAATCCCTCGTTAGCAGAATTATGGCAACTCCCAATGAGCCGATATTCCGTTAACTATCGAACCCCAGGCCAAGCCACGCCATCGCACGCAGCCAG
>JANMSY010000063.1:0-4448 GCA_031389865.1 Anaerolineales bacterium
CTGGATTCAGCCAAAAACGGAAAACCCTGCGCAATGCCTTATCATCAGGGCTGCACATTTCGCCTGTCAACGCGGCGGATCTGCTGAACAGTGCAAACATTGACCCTATGCGCCGCGCCGAAACGTTGAACATCGATGAATGGCAGCGTCTTTGCGAAATTAAAAAAGACAGCCACCCTTAAGGCGGCTGTTGCTTATTTCTCGGCCTTTATCTCAGACTGATGGTTTTTCCTGCGCAAGTCGCGGTAATGGTACCAGACATCCCAGATACGCAGGGCAGCTTCGAGCTGTATCTTCAACGACATCTTTGACTTTCCCCAGCGGCGATCTGCAAAGTGAATGGGAACTTCAGAGATCCTGTATCCCATCAAATAGGCAACAAAGGCCATCTCAACCAGAAAGCTATACCCATTGGAGCGGATACGGTCCAATGGCATATTCTGCAACACTTCTCGACGCCACATGCGAAAACCAGTCGTCATATCATGCAGCGGAGATCCGAGGATCGTCCGCGCATAGAAATTGCCGAAAGCGGAAAGGGCTTTCCTCCATGCAGGCCAGCGTTCGTCGAGTGAACCGCCTTTGACATAACGGGAACCGATCACCACGTCGTGAGAAGCGAGGCGGCGCGCCATTTCCGTCAAAACGGTGGGGTCATGTGAAAAGTCCGCGTCCATTTGGACCACAGCATTTGCTCCCAGGTCGAAGGCTTTCGCGAACCCTTCGATGTAGGCGGAACGCAGTCCCAACTTGCCAATACGGTGCAATACATTCATCCTGCCAGCGTATTGCTTGGCAAGTACATCTGCAATCGTGCCGGTGCCATCCGGACTATTGTCGTCGACAACCAGGACACCGAGGTCCAGGGGAAGCGAAAATAAAGCGGAGACCAGTTTCGGCAGGTTCTCCGCTTCGTTATACGTGGGTAAAACTATGGTGATACGCATTAATGTTTGCCTAAGAGATCCTTCTTGAGTTGCTCCACGCTTGTGTAGCGGCCATACACAGACGGAACTTCATTGATGTGAATGGCAAGACGATCTGGTTGCTTCGATGCGTTCTCGCGGTCTTTGATGGGATAAAAATAATCGAGTGATTGTTCGAGCCTTGATTTGATGCGTTCCTGGAAAGGCGGCATGTTGGCTGGAGAGGCCACCACTATAAAATCCGTTGGACTGATGTGGCCGATGAAATCTTCTGCAGAACCCGTTTCCTTCATTGTGCTGTGGACCATGAGGCTGATGGCTCGCAGAACATCATCTGAGGCAACGAAGCCATACGCTTCACGGAACGATTCCAAATAGCGAATGGATATGTGCAGGAGGGACCATCCGCTCTTATGGATCACCTCGGAGAGACGTTCCTCCACCAGGGGACCCTCAGGCAAACCACTAACAGGATTGGTCAACGATCCCTGGCTGACACGCTTCAATGCATTTCGAACGCGCAGCCGCAACTCCTGCACGTCGAACGGTTTGGTGATGTAATCGTCAGCGCCCACTTCAAACCCCTGAAGCCGGTCCACGCGCTCGCGTTTTTCAGTCAAAAAGATAATGGGGATTTCATTCGTGCGGCGATCCGTGCGTATCCGCCGTGCAACTTCATATCCATCGATATCGGGCAGTCGAATATCCAGAATGACAAGATCCGGCAGGACAGTCTGTGCTGCCCGGACACCATCTTCCCCCCAGTTAACGGTAAAGACTTCGTAGCCTTGAACGCGAAAATACGCGTTCAGCATTTCAGCCACGTCCAGGTCATCTTCTACGATCAGGATCTTTGATTTAGCATCTGCCACGTCTACCCGACCTATTAGGAAATGGGCTCTTTTTGGATGACGAACTCACAGATCGAATCACCGACGGCAACACATTTCGATTCGTTCACCCTGAACTCGTTACCGCCAGAGACCCATTTGAGCGCCTCCTGTAATAAACCTGTGGCAATATAACAGACTGGCTTGTCAGCATTTGCTCGTCCCCAACAGACAGGACACTTGTGGATGGTCCAAATAAATTCCGAGTCCTTTTCCTCTACCGTGCTATGCTGGTCACTCAGTTGGGAAAAAATCTTCGCAAACGCAGGCAGACCAATGCGGAGCTTGGATTGAAGTGGAAGCACAACAAATGCAAGATCAGCAGCACCGGCCAACGCGCCGAAGTTCTTCAAGGCATCAGAGAAGGTAGCGCGCCCGGCACGAAGGGCCAGACCTCGACCGCCGCGAGGACCGTACATTTCCTCCAGTGCAACACCAATCCCGGAAAGTTCTGCAAAATCAAAGCCTTTATCAAGATTGTCCGGGGGATAATTTTCAATATAGTTATTTAGACCACCCAGGTTGAGGATGGCATTCAATCCATTTTTACCCATCACTTCTTCGAGCGATTTGATAATGATGAGACCAAATTTATTGGGATAATACAAACCGGCCTTTTGGACAGGGCTCATAGATGACTCCGCTAGATCAGTTTCGCCAGATCTTCGGCGGCGCGTCGCATGTCTAAAAAGATCAGGCCCAGTTTTGCCTGCTCGCGCGCCAGCGCGGTGAGAACGGCCTCTTCCCCTACCGACATAAGGACAACGTATCCCTTTTCCCCTTTAATGTAGACCTGCTCAAGTGAACCACGTCCCAACTCCGATGCGATTCGTTCACCCAGTGAGAGCATTGCGGCAGACATCGCTGAAACACGATCCTCCTCAACACCCTGAGGCAAAGCCGATGCAATACTTAAACCGTCCACACTCACTACCGCGGAAGCCTCAATATCAGGTGATGAGGCCTGGAGTTCGCGAAGACGGTCTACCATTTGCTGCGTTCGTGATTTTGACAAGACGACCCTCCTGCATGGAGTTAATGCCGGTCAAAGGAGCGACCGGGGCTAATCATTGAAGTGCGGATAATTTAGCATAGTGGACAGAATGTGTCAAGCCAGCCTGCCAGATGTCGGACACTTGACTGACAGAAATGCAAATCCCACATGCTATAATGCAAGCCTGGAAAATCCAGACCATGAAAAATATTTTTCTCTATCTGATTACAAGCTCTCTCCTGTTCAGTCTTATACCCACCTCTTTCGCCGCTGCCCAAGGCTCTTCTCCCGAAGATGAATGGGAAAGCGGAGCAGTTATCTGCATGCCCGATGTATATTTCGAGCCGCCAGGTGACTGCCTGCCTGCCGGGCCCTCAGACTATCTCACAGAAATGGCAAAGCTGGGATTAACTTTTCCTGCGCGGCGTTTACCTGTTTTCAAACCAGACCCGGCGCTTACGAAACTTCCATATCTTTATTTCAAGCTGGAGGAGGATGAGGTTCCGATCCTCAGTGGCCCCGGCGGCGACAGCATTGGACAATCCTTCCTGCCCGGATTTGTTTACGTTTCCTATATTGATCGCGTGGATACAGGACACGGGATTTACTATATGCTTGAATCAGGCGGCTGGATCCCCGGAAAAGGTTCGCGCATCGGCGAATATTCCGTGTTTCAAGGGCTGCAGTTCAAGTCAACGCCACATAATGCCTTTGCATGGCCGCTGCCGTTTTATGCAGATAGTATTCCAGTATACCGCGCGCCTGGCTACAACTCGCCTCTGACCGATAGAATTCTTTACCCGTATGTTGATATCGTTCAAGTGTACGATACTCAAACGGCAGACGGTGTGGATTGGAATATGATTGGTCCAGGTGAATGGGTGGAAGCGCGCATCATGGCAACGGTAACACCTGCCACCACGCCGCCTGATGGTGTGACGACAGGGCGCTGGATCGAGGTTGATCTGGCCGAACAAACCCTGGCGGTTTACGAGAATTACGAGTTGGTGTTTGCAACCGTCATCGCAAGTGGACTGGATCCGTTCTGGACTCGGCCCGGTCTATTTCAGATCTATTCAAAAAAAGAAACAGAGACAATGCGCAATGGCGACCCGACTGACTTTTATTATCTCAATAATGTTCCCTGGACTATGTACTTTGACAAGGCACGCGCCCTGCATGGGGCATACTGGCGCACCCGTTTTGGTTATCCTCAATCGCATGGATGTGTAAACTTATCAGTAGGTGATTCACATTGGTTATTTAATTGGGCGCATGAGGGTGATTATGTTTACGTTCACGATCCATCCGGCTTAACGCCAACTGATCCAACGCTTTATCCGGACTGGGCGTATTGACACTTATTAATGTGCATGGTAAACTCCTGCCCGCTTGTTAGGAAAGAATGGTCCCGTGGTGTAGCGGCCTAACATGCGGCCCTGTCAAGGCCGAGATCGCGGGTTCGAATCCCGGCGGGACCGCCAAGGATGAAATGAAAGAACCGGGTTTTTAACTCGGTTCTTTTGTTATTTTAAGGGATTCGAGTTGTGTTGAGCTTCGCAATGAGTCACCCTCCCCACTTAAAAACTTCATAAAATATTGGAATGACGCGCCTGCGCTTCTTTCTTAACACTTCGA
>JANMSY010000085.1:0-2548 GCA_031389865.1 Anaerolineales bacterium
ATAAAAAGAGGGTTTTGACGATTGTATCGTCAAAACCCTCTTTTTATTTACAGGGTACTGCATAACCTACTAAACTTTTTATATGAATTTTAGCGAGCAAATCCATATAAAAAGTTCAATTTTTTAAAGAGACGAGCGGTAATATGCCCACCCAAAAATCACTTCAACAAATCTTTGGAGAACTGCCCGAGCCTTTTTATCAGGGAGATGCTCCTGATGTTCCGATAACGGGAATTTCAATTGACAGTCGAGCCGTCCAGCCCGGTCATATCTTTGTTGCCATGCAGGGCAGCAATGTGGATAGTCATAACTACATTCAAAAGGCAATTGACAATGGAGCGGCGGCAATTGTTGGGGAGCGCAGCATCGACGACAAGCTTTCCATCCCATATATTCGACTGGAAAACACGCGGCGCGCTCTCACATGGATAGCTGCTTCATTCCACGATTGGCCTGGTCGCAAGCTGACAGTGATCGGCGTGACTGGCACGGATGGCAAGACCACCACGACAAACCTGATCCATCACGTGCTGCTTGCAGCCGGGATCAAAACTGGGATGATATCCACCGTCAACGCGGTGATCGGCGACGAAGTGCTCGATACCGGGTTCCATGTCACAACCCCTGATGCACATGACGTCCAGGCGTACCTTGCGAGGATGGTGCAGGCGGGCCTGACACATGTTGTCCTTGAAACGACTTCACATGGTTGGGCACAATACCGTGTGGATGCCTGTGAGTTTGATATAGGCGTTGTCACCAACATAACACATGAGCACATGGATGAACATGGTTCCTACGAAAATTATCGCGCCGCGAAAGCAAGGTTGTTCTCGAGCCTTGAGATTACTTCCCCGAAGTCGCAGGGCAACCCGCGTTTGGCGGTGATCAATCGGGACGATATTAAGTCGTTTGACTTTCTGAACGAGTTCATCAAAGTCAACAAAACCAGTTATGGATTGCGCCCGGGCGCTACTGTCCATGCATTTGACATCCAATACAGTCCAGCAGGGATTTACTTCCAGGCCCAGGGCAGGGATTTTCAAGTCAGTGTGGAAAGTAAACTGGTTGGGGCGTATAACGTCTCGAATTGTCTTGCGGCACTGACTGCAACTGTTTATGGCTTGGGAATACAGCCAGAGATTGCAGCCCGGGGAATTGCCCTGCTCGAAGGAATCCCTGGCCGCATGGAACGTATTGACATGGGACAAAATTTTACGGCAATTGTCGATTTTGCGCATACACCGAATGCCTTGAAAGTTTCACTGGAGGCCGCCAGAGAGATGCTTGCCGCTTCGTTTGCAGGGATGGGGTCCGATAACTTGCAGAAACCGCGCGTGATTGCCATCTTTGGCTCTGCAGGCTTGCGTGACAAAGCAAAGCGCCGAATGATGGCGGAGACGTCTGCAGAATTGGCTGATCTGACAGTTCTAACTGCTGAGGATCCACGCACAGAATCGCTGGATGGAATCCTTGAGGAGATGGCAGCCGGGGCCAGGGGTGGACGCGAGGGAGAGACCTTCTGGCGCATCCCGGACCGAGGCGAAGCGATCCGTTTTGCATTGAGTCTGGCGCGTCCCGGCGACATCGTCCTATCCTGCGGCAAGGGTCACGAACAGTCGATGTGTTTCGGCGGACATGAGCATCTGTGGGACGATCGAATTGCGATGCGCGCCGCATTGGCTGAGTTGCTTGGGGTGGAAGGACCGAAAATGCCTTATCTCCCCACACAGGATACGGCGGAAGAGGAGTGGCTTACATGGAAGTAAAACCTGTTGTATTGGTGGGTAAATATGTGCAGCTCGAGCCGATGACCGAGGCCCACATCGCCGCGTTGGCTGAGATCGGAGTTGGGCAGACATTCTGGGGATTTATGCTGTATGGCGACATCAATTCAGTTGATGATATGCAAAACTGGGTACAGGATATCCTTGCGCGCGCAGAGATAGGAACGGACCTGCCGTTTGTTGCCATCCATCTTGCTTCCGGGCGCGTGGCAGGTGCAACTCGTTATCTAAATATCATGCCAAAGGATCGGGGTCTGGAGATTGGTGGAACCTGGTATGGGACTGATTTTCAACGCAGCGCTGTCAACACGGAATGCAAATACCTGCTTCTGCAGCATGCTTTTGAAACCCTGAAGTGCATCCGCGTACAGTTGAAAACAGATTCGCGTAACGAGCGCTCACAAAAAGCAATCGAACGTGTCGGCGCAGTACGAGAGGGCGTTCTCCGCAATCATATGATCCTGCCGGACGGACGATACCGCCACTCCGTGTTTTACAGTATTCTGGATACTGAGTGGCCGGGCGTAAAAATGAAACTGGCCGATATGACGGAAAAATATTCCTGACCGAAAGGCTGGTTCCATGGGCGGGATTTTTCATGTGGAGGATCAGCGGATTCAAGACGGAAACAGGCTACGGCTCAGACAGTGTCGTTGTCTCAGGCACGAGTGGGCGGCTCAGCAGGAAGAGGCCGAAGGTGCTGGTAAGGCCGATCAGCAAACCTCCGACCCAGATGGCTTGTGGGCTGATGTTGTCGTTCA
>JANMSY010000130.1:0-2147 GCA_031389865.1 Anaerolineales bacterium
TGATCTGTAGCACGGTTTTTGTTGCCCCAAGGTCGGTTTGGAGAACAGCATGGTCTGCGCCTACCCATGTCAATAGTTTTGCGACTGCTACGGCAATGATGATGTATCGCTTCTGGTGGGATGGAGTCACTTTGATCGGCAGGTATATGGGTTCAATTGTCACACTTTATTTTCTTGGATGACCGGGCAGGTCAATGGAGGTTGGGAACTCATACTCGAAATAAATTCGTGGTCCCAAACGCCATGGTATAAAACTTGTAGGAATGTGTCTTTGTCGGTCAGAGGGGAAGCGGAGCAAAGGAGAATTTATGGCGAACCATAAAACAAAAACGGTCGTGGCTGGTGCATTGGGTGAATGTGTTCACGTGGCAGGGGTGACGAATTTTTTACGTCTTGCCGAAGCTGCAGGCTGGCGCACGGTATTCCTTGGGCCCGCCGTGTCAGTGGATGAGATGATCTCCGCTGCGAAACGGGAGGGCGCGGAGATGGTTGGCGTTTCCTACCGTCTCACTCCTGAGACGGGCGAGCGGCTGCTCGGTGAGTTCGCCGAAGCCGCGTCTGAGCTGCATGAGCGCGGGGTCCGCTTTGCGTTTGGCGGAACACCGCCAGTGGTGGAGCGCATCCGTCGGATCGGGTTCTTCGAGCGTGTGTTTGATGGGAGTGAACCTCCAGAAGCGACGCTTGCTTATTTAAAGGGTCAACAACTCCAGGCGTTGAGCGAAGCGGATTTTCCCCAATCCACCATTGACCGCGTCCAATGGAAATCGCCCTATCCGATACTACGTCACCATTTTGGTCTTCCAACCATGGATGAAACGATTGAAGGGATCGAAAAGATCGCCGATGCCCAGGCGCTGGATGTGATCTCTCTCGGGATTGACCAGGATGCCCAGGAAAATTTTTATCACCCCGAGCGACAGGATGCGCGGCGTAAAGGCGCGGGCGGTGTGCCGGTCCGTTCCGAGGAGGATTACCGTGCATTGTATGACGCCAGTCGCCGCGGCAATTTCCCATTGCTGCGCACCTATTCAGGCACCGATGATTTCATCCGTCTCGCCGAGATGTATGTGGAGACGATCAACAACGCCTGGTGTGCGATCCCCTTGTTCTGGTTCAACCAAATGGACGGGCGCGGCCCATGGGATCTCGAAGGTTCGATCCGTGAACATCAAGGTGTGATGCGGTGGTATGGTGAACATAATATTCCAGTGGAGTTGAATGAGCCGCATCACTGGGGAATGCGCGATGCACCCGATGTAGTGTTTGTGGTATCAGCGTATCTTTCAGCATATAACGCGCGTGCCTTTGGCGTGAAAGATTACATCGCGCAGCTCATGTTCAACAGTCCGCCCGGGCTTTCAGATGCGATGGATCTGGCAAAGATGCTGGCCGTGCTGGATATGGTCAAGCCGCTTGAGAATGAAAATTTCCGTGTTTGGAAACAGACCCGCATCGGCTTGCTCTCGCACCCGCTCAACGCGGATGCTGCGCGCGGACATCTTGCCGCGGCGACCTATCTTCAGATGGCGCTGAAGCCGGATATTTATCATATCGTCGGCCATACGGAGGCCCATCACGCTGCGACTGCGGATGATATTATCGAAGCCAGCATGATCGCGCGTCGCGCCATCGAGAACGCGGTGCGCGGCGCACCCGATATGACTGCTGATCCGATGATCACAAAACGGAGAAGGGAACTGGTGAAAGAAGCGCATCTGTTGCTGGAAGCCATCTCGGCTCTCGCAGGACCCGAAGTGGGTGACCCGCTCACGGATGCTGGGACGCTGACTCGGGCCGTGATGTGCGGCCTCATGGACGCGCCGCAGTTACGCAACAATAAATTTGGGCGCGGTGAAGTGCGCACGAGCATTGTCAACGGGGCAAATGTGGCTGTTGACGTAAAGGGAAAGATTATCAAAGAGCGAAATCGTTTGTCAAAATTATTAAATAAAGGAGGTTTAAATGACTAGAAAATTTGCGGTGATCGGCGCGGGCCATGGCGGGAAGGCAATGGCGGCGCATCTGGCGATTATGGGGTTTACAGTTAATTTATTCAACCGTACAGCCGACCATGTGGAGATCATCAAAAAGCGTGGCGGCATCGAGCTCGAAAGTACGGAAGGTGGGCCACATGGTTTTGGTGAACT
>JANMSY010000135.1:0-9562 GCA_031389865.1 Anaerolineales bacterium
TGGATTTCTGCCAGCGCGAGCAGAATGTTTTCAAATTGAAGCTCGTTGCGGGTAGTCAAACAGATTGCAGACAATACAGTAAGCGGATTGCCGCAGTTTATGCAGGCATCTCCTGCCTTGGCCTGCACCAGGTCCGCGATCATCCCGGCGGAGTAATCACGTCCGTAGTTTGTGTTCTTGAGATGATAGCCAGCCTCGTTCGCGCCCGCGACCAGATCCTGTGATTGGGGAATGATGTCATCGACAACGATCAACACATCCTCTAATCCAATGGGCGACGCGTAGCCTGCCGCGGCACCTGATCTCTCAATCTCGTGCGCGGTTGCTATGCGGATATCGCCAACATGTGCCTTGAGTTTTGCTTCGCTGAGCTGCATGTCCCCGCGCACGAGGATAAGAACAAATTTATTGTCCGCAATACGTGTATACATCAACGCTTTGGCGGTCTTCTCCTTCGGCACACCAAGAAAGTTTGACAGCGCTTCAATGGTGTGACAATCAGGGGTCAACACTTTTTCAAGTGGAAGTTGTTGTTGCGGTGGAAGGGCAGTTTTTGCAAAGCACGCCAAGTCCAGTCGTTCGGTATATTTGCAGTTTGGGCAATAAACCATTTCGATCGGGCCAAAAGCAATGGGCAAAAAGGTCTCATTGTCGTTGTGGATCGTTGGCAACGAAAGATGGGAGACAAAAGATGGGTCGGTGGATAGGTTGCGTAAGTGTTCGAGCGTGTGTTCGCCCAATTGTGTCAGGACGCTTTCACGCGTCAAATATCCCGCGCGAACCAGGAAGGAAAAACCTTCCGTGCGCGCGTTATTGGGGGCTTCACGGTGTGTTTGGATGTTGAGGTCGCGATATTTCATGGCAAGTATGATTATCCCTCTCGTTATGGAGAGGGGCGATGTCTATTCTTCTTTTTTCTTTCTGGTAATTTTTCGAGTCGTCCCATCCAGGCCCTGATCGGGCATGATCATCGGCGTGGACGCGATGGATTCGGCCTGGGCCGCCTCAGAAGGCGTAGTCTCGGGAGCAGGTTCTAGGTACAATTCGACCGTTTCTTCCATTCGGATCTGACCCCTCAGGAATGCGCCTTCCTCCGTCACGAACGCAGTGGTGACCACGTCTCCCCACACGCGCCCGGTCGAGCGTATTTCCAGCTTCTGAGTCGTGATGTTGCCGCGTACTGCACCTGCTACGATGACCGTATTGGCACGGACGTTCTGACAGGTCACGCGTCCTGTCTCGCCCACGACGAGCATGCCGCGCAGGGCGATCTCACCTTCGAACGCGCCCTCGATGCGGACGCCACCGGAGCCGTTGATGGAACCATGCCAGACGACTCCTGACCCAAGCACCGATGTGATGCGCTCGACAGCTTGCACAGGTTGTTGCGTTTCAGTAGGGGTGGTATTGCGTTTGAACATATGCAGTCAATTTTACCGTTAAAACAAAAAGGGCGCCGCGAAGCGTGCCGCCCTTACTCAAAACGGATCACTGGTTACTGGTTCACTCGCTCTTCTCTTCCTTCGTACTCATTTGCACGCCAATCGTATTAAATCCCGAATCAACATACAGGATCTCCCCTGTAATGCGCGCTGAAAGATCAGATGCAAGGAATACCGCTGCGTTGCCCACGTCGTCAATGGTTACATTCTCGCGCAGGGGGGCAGCATCTGCAAAGTGCTTGTACATATCGCGGAAGCCGCCGACGCCGGCCGCCGCCAGTGTGCGGATCGGCCCGGCTGAGATGGCGTTCACACGAATTTTTTCCGGTCCGAGATCATACGCCAGATATCGCGTGGATGATTCCAACGCGGCTTTCGCCACGCCCATCACGTTGTAATGCGGTGCAACTTTTACAGAACCGTAATACGTGAGACACATCACCGACGCACCAGGGTTCAATATCGAATGAAAAGCATTCGTCAACGCCACGAATGAAAACACAGAAATATCCAATGCGTTCTTGAATCCCTCACGGCTGGTTTGATAATAAGGTCTGCTTAATTCATCACGTCCCGCAAACGCAATCGAATGGACAAGTATGTCGATCTTTCCGAAATGCTGCGCGGCTTTTTCTGCCACAGCTGCGATCTGATCGTCCTTTGTCACATCACATTCCTCCACCCACTTGCACCCCACTTTTTCTGCGAGTGGCTTTACGCGTCGTTCGAGCATTTCGCCCGCGTAACTGATCCCAATGTTTGCGCCCTCGCGATGGAACGCTTGCGTGATTCCCCATGCGATCGACCTGTCATTTGCCAAGCCAAATATCAGTGCGTTCTTACCTTCAAGTAAACCCATTGATCCTCCGTTATTTTAATGTCGTTGTGTCTGATTGCTTCGCCACACCTGCCCTGGCGGGCGGTGCCAGGGAAAAACGGCTCGCAATGACATGCCCTTTGACTAAAAACCGCCATGGCTTCGACAGCCACGGTTCTGGCGTATTATTTAAACCCACACGCGGACCTTTCGTCACGGCTGAATTTGGGACTTTTACACCTGCTTCGATCCACAAGCTGCCACTTGTTTCCGTTAGATCGACTCCATTCTCACTTTTGGTAATTCCCATTGCCTGACAGAGCTTCCCGGGGCCGAACGTGTCGCGCCCATTCCGCCTCTCCAGCATGACATCCACTCCCTCGATCGGCTGTATCGCACGGATCAACACTGCTGCAGGGAACCCGACGCGTTCGGTGACTACGTTCAACATCCAATGGGCGCCATATGTGAAGTAGACGTAGGCATGCCCAGGTTCTTCAAACATGACAGCTGTGCGCGGGGTGATTCCTGCTTTAGCATGGCAGGCCAGATCCTTTCCGCTGATGTATGCTTCTGTTTCGGTGATGAGGCCTGCCAACTTCACGCCATCGAGAATCCGAACCAGCCGCGCACCGATGAGTTCACGTGCAACAGTCAATGTGGGGCGGTTGTAAAAAGAACGAGGCAGTGACTTCAAATTATCACCACAGAGAGCACGGAGATCACAGAGAAAAGTTTAATCGAGAGAGCCATTAACGAAGCGCTTGATTCCATTCTTAAGTAACTTAACATTGAAATTAATAAGCAAACCAAGTTCATAACCTGATCATCGCAAATATGAAATAATTTGTGCATCGTGTATTGGGGAAATCTTGTCAGAAGATTTTATTTCCAATACCACTTTACTGTTTATAAGAAAATCAAGCCTGTAACCAGCATCTACTTTAATTTCTTTATAAAGCATTGGTAATGGCTTTTGTTGCTCCACCTTATAACCTCGTTGACCTAATTCATAAGCCAATGCCGCCTGATAAGCAGACTCGAGTAAACCTGGTCCAAGAGTACGATGAACTTCTATAGCTGCACCGATGATTCCCTCGGTTAATTTATTCAGTTCTTCTCTCTCGCCCATGGTAATTCTCCGTGTTCTCTGTGTGCTCCGTGGTGAATTACTTAAAATGGGCATCACGTTTCAGAGTTAATCTCAATCCCTCCGCGAGCCTAATGGAGGAGCGGTAGTTTAATTTCTGGCTGGCAAGTGTCAGATCTGCGCACAGGCGGGAGACACCGCTGGAAGTCGTCGGGTTGTAGATCACTTCCGCGTTGCTGCCCGTCACTTCCATTACACACTTGATCAAGTCGCGGATGCTCGTCTCTTTGCCCGAGCCAACATTGATCACCAGTCCATTGATGTTTGGCGCCGTTGCGGCTGCGACCAATCCGCTGACCACATCATCCACATAGACGTAATCACGGGTCTGGCTTCCGTCGCCATGCGCAACCAGTGTCCCGCGGCGGAGCGCCTGTTTCAAGTAATGCGGCACTACGGGCGGATGCGACGCCGGCATGCGCTGACCTGGGCCATAAGCGTTGAAGATCCGCAAACTGACCGTTTCAATTCCCCATAAACCGCCGATCGTGCGAACATAATACTCTGCCGCCAGCTTCGAGACCGCGTACGGAGAGCGCGGATTTGCAGTCACAGTCTCGCGCAACGGCTGCTCGGCAAGATCGCCATAAACTGCGCCGGAGGATGCCAGCACCACGCGGCCCACGCCCACATCGCGCATCGCTTCCATGAGAGCCACTGTCCCGCCAACGTTGACGTTGTTGTAATCGCGCGGATAGAGCACAGACTCAGGCACCGAAACACGTGCCGCAAGATGGTAGACCACATCCACTTCCTGAAGGAGTGTCCACAGTTTGGGGCGGTCACTCACGTCTCCACGCGTAAAATGGACATCGGGCGCGAGTGCCTGTGGATCACCCGTGGAAAGATCGTCAATCCCGCGGACCTGATGCCCCTCACGGGCGAGCTGATTGGCAAGGGAAGAGCCGAGGAATCCCGCGGCTCCGGTGATGAGAAAGTTCATAGTTTTAGGATTATAAGCGAAACGACCCAAATAAATACGCGTAGAAACGACTTTTCCCAGGCAGCCGATGTGTGGCAATCTGGAATATTGCCCTCCGATTTGGTTGACTCAATGGAAGTCATCTGTTATTATTGTTTTTGTAGGATAACGGTAAGTTACGTTGGTTAGAAGAACAGCCACAGCTCACGGTTTCAATCCGTGAGCTGTTTTGTTTTACCCTCCGATGGAACTAAACAGGACGCCTAAATTTTTGAGAATTGCCAAAGGAGGCAACTACAATGTCTGAACGAATAACTGGTACGGTAAAATGGTTCAATGGTGACAAGGGCTTCGGCTTCATCGAGCGCGAAGGCGGAAAGGACGTTTTCGTCCACTTCTCCGCTATTCAGGGTGACGGTTTCCGTAACCTGCAAGAAGGACAGAAAGTCGAATTCAATGTTGAGCAAGGTCCCAAGGGACCCCAGGCCAGCAACGTCACAATGAGCAACTAGTCATTGACGTAAAAAGAGCCCGATGCGAAAGCATCGGGCTCTTTTTGATTCACTTGTGTGTTTTACGGAATCGCAGGAACCGACGCTCCTTGTGGATAGATCAGGTAGACCGTCCCGCCAGATGCCTGAAGCCAGAGCGGCTCGAACTCAGAGCGCAGATAGGTCCGCTGGACACTGTCATTGGCAGGGGAGGCAGGATCGTTAACGATCGGATTGCCTTGATGATCGAAGCCGACCAATACAAGCAGATGTCCATTTGTGGAGTCAATATCTGAATTCGTCAGGTCAC
This sequence comes from Anaerolineales bacterium, assembly GCA_031389865.1. Taxonomy (GTDB): domain Bacteria; phylum Chloroflexota; class Anaerolineae; order Anaerolineales; family Villigracilaceae; genus Defluviilinea. Next base: position 5,133 of record JANMSY010000135.1, read on the forward strand.
CCTTTGCCCAGGCAATGGACATGATCACAGGCACCCCCGCAGCCACGAATATCTCAGCGCTTTCGAGGCTGGTGAAACGGGCCACATAGCCTTCATATACACCATCACGTGCTGCATAAGCCGTGTTGAAGGGCCAGTTCCCGTGACCATCATAGACCCAGTCAAATACGCCATCCACTGTAGTACGGACGCGCGGCTCAGGTGGGCCAGTATAGTTATCCAAACGGGCCAATACCATGGAAGTGGACGTTGGGCTGCACCATACTTCGCCACCATCCGGGTATACCATCTGCGAATATTCTGGGACGTTGAGCAGGGTGTTCCATAGTGCGGGATCGCCAGCAGAAATGCCTGCTGATTTCGGGGCCTCTGTGGAATATGCCACGGAAGCATTTTGCACTGTGGGTGTTGCAGTGCCGTCCTCGCTGAATAATCGCAATTTGAGCTGGAATTTGTTTGTTGTTTCCTTTTTACTTGAGGATACAAACGTATCCACCGCCACAAATCCGTCTGTGCCGCCCTGCAGTTTTACGGAATGCCGATTGATCGTGGAGTAGTCCGATGCCCAGATGCCGAGTATGTACCACTTGCTCCAGCGCGTCCCCCCATACTGGGCACGGAATTGAACCTCCACCCATGTGCCTGCGGGCGTGGATGCGTTCCACGAGGCAATGGCTTCCTTATAGTTGAATGCAGTTGTGATCTCGGGGCTGGTGGCTTCACCCACAGAGAATGAGCCGCCGTTGTAATAGTTCCCCCCATTGTACGTTCCTGCTGCATACGGATCGGAACCTGTGTCTGCCGTTGCTGAGTTAAATTCGAGCGCCCCAGCTGCATTCAGTTTTACGCCATTGAGTGACCAGCCCCCAAAGCCATTGTCTGCGGCGCGCCAGCGGGTGAAACCCGTTTGGTATGCGCCATCCCCTCTTCCTTTTGCAGAGACCGATGAAACCATGCTCAGCATTATAACGCTGACCCATGCGATACGTGCAAATGCCAGGACCTTATTCTTCACCATTTATTCTCCTCATTCAGTTGGTTCAGATACGGTGGATGTTGCAGGGAAATCTTGTATGACCTTTCTCCATGGGTGGAAAAGTGAATGCCCGTACTTTACAGGAAAATCAATGAAAAATCAATAAGGGATTGGTGGACGAAAAACCCGCTTCTTACAAAGCGGGCAGCTGTTACCGTTATTTGATTATTTTCTCCGTCTTGGGGCCAGACGATTCTTTCCGTAATGCGTGGGTGTGTGGGCGGGGCGGGGAGGACGGGTTCCTTCGCGTCTATCCGATGCAGACCTCGGTGGCGCAGGAGGCGTGTAATCAAAGTCCGTGAGAACCTCGCGTTTGATGGATCCGCCCATGATGCGTTCGAGGGCGCGGATCATGTCGTTGTCCTCTGGTGTGACCAGCGTAAATGCATCGCCTGTACGTTGCGCGCGTCCCGTTCGGCCAATGCGATGGATGTAGGCATCAGCGGTATCAGGCATATCGTAGTTGATCACATGCGAGATATTTTCCACATCCAGGCCGCGTGCCGCAATATCGGTGGCAACCATAATGGGGAAATGTCCGCTTTTGAAACCACTGAGCGCCTGCTGGCGCTGTCCCTGCGTGCGATTGCTGTGCAGGCTCGTCACACGGAATCCCGCGTGTGCGATCTGGCGCGCAATTTTATCTGCACGATGTTTGGTACGGGTGAAGACCAGCACCGATTCGGTGGCAGTCTGTTTGAGCAGCTGCAATAACAAGCCCGATTTGAGATGCGCGGGCACAGGATACAGCGCATGTGTCACTGTATGTGCGGGGCGGCTGAGACCCATGGTAATGCGCTGTGGGTCTTTGAGCGAGAGCGAGGCCAGTTGTTCCACTTCAGCGGGGAAGGTGGCTGAGAACAGCATCGTCTGTCGTGCAACGGGTACTGCCTTGATAATGCGTTTCACATCTGGTAGGAAGCCCATGTCGAACATGCGGTCGGCTTCATCCAGCACCAGGATTTCGATGCGCTCCAATTTGGCATAACGCTGTTGCATAAGATCCAGCAGACGGCCTGGAGTTGCAACCAAAATTTCCGCACCTTCCCTCAATGCCTTGATCTGACGGGTGGCTGTGACTCCTCCATAAACCGTCGTGCTTCGCAGCTTTGTACCCACAGACAGCGCGCGTACAACCTGATAGATCTGCTCTGCAAGTTCTCGCGTCGGCGTGACAATGAGAGCGCGCGGCATGCCGCGTGGACCATCGAGTAGTTTGTCGAGAATGGGGAGGACGAACGCGGCGGTCTTGCCTGTGCCCGTTTGGGCGGTGCCGATGATGTCGCGCCCGCGCAAGGCGGCAGGAATCGCCGCTTCCTGAATGGGAGTCGCGGTTTCGTAGCCCGCAACTTTGATTCCCTGCATAAGGCGGGAATCCAAATTAAATTGTTCGAAATTCAAAACTTATTCCTTGTCTTCAGAAGTCGTGCAGATGTTTGGGGAATTGAGTAAGTGCTCAACAGCGAAAACAGCGGTGGACTGCTGATATGTGAGTCGGTAGATTGGTAAATCGGGGACTCGATAAGATGTAATAAGAGGATTATACACTGCTTTATCACAGACTGTGCGGAAACTGTGTAGTGTTTTTATCAGAAAAAGCAGGGAAGAGCACAGGAATCACCCAAATTCACGAAATCAGCCAATTAGCGGGCAGGTTCATGGATCATTGTCATTTCAGCGCGGGTCAGCAGGATCACCGCAATCAGGATAAACCCACCGCCGAGCATGGCGATGGCGCCAAGTTTTTCCCCGAATATCCATGCGGCCAGCAGAACCGTGACGACAGGCTCCAGTGTTGAGAGCATGGCCGCCTGGGTGGGACCAATGCGCTCCAGGCCTGCTAGAAACGTGGCAACTGGGATGACCGTTGCTACCAGGACAATGCCAGCCATGTTGACCCAGCCCGAGTTTGTGGAAGGCAAATACACGCCATTCACAGCCATCAGAATCCCATACACCACCGCTGCTGAGGCAAAGATCACCACGGACGACTGCAGAGCGGAAACGTGTTTCATCACGCCCGTTCCTACAATGATGTAGACGGAGTAAATCAACGCTGCACAGAGGGCAAGCAGAATGCCATTGAGTTTTCCACCTGAAGGGTCAACAGTCATGGCTGTGCCTGTCAGCGCAAGCATGAGCGCGGCAACTTTGAGCCATGTCACTTTTTCGCGCAGGATAAACACGGATAGCACGAAAACAAACATGGGATACAAATATAGCAACAATGCGACCAGCCCCGCAGATGCATATTTGATTGCGCTAAGATAGGAAAAGGATTGACCCACATAACCCAGCGCCCCCATACCGATTAATTGCCATAGGATTTTCCCGCGGGGAAATTTTTCCCTGCGCATAAGAAGAATGACCATCATGATTATGGCGGCGAAACCGAAGCGCAGGAACAACATCGTGAACGTGTCCATGCCGTCTGCATAGAGGAATCTTCCAAAAATGGCCAGCGTTCCGAATGATGCGGCGGATATCGCGATGAGTAGAATGCCAGTGAGTTGTTTCATGTGATCTGTTTTGGCGATGTTTGGGCTACCATAACATCAGCGCCGCCAGGGACGGCTGTGGGAGCACCGGGCCTGGAAATTAATCCGTGTGAATCTGTGTTGATCTGTCGCTAAAGATAAGGGCCGTTAGGAATCGCCGTGATGCTCGTCTGGATTGACAAATCCAGCCGCCAGATTCGGGGAAAATGCCAGTGTATTTCCTGCATGGACGGGATTTGGCAATCCCTCGTTAGCAGAATCACGGCAACTCCCAATGAGTCAAAAATAAAACCCGCCTCCTACTGAGACGGGTCTGCTGATACCTGAGTGCTGTTCACCATATATTGATCACTTTTCGCCGCGCGATGACCAAATCCGTTCCATATTTCCTGCGGATACACGATCGCGTTCGTGCCGGGGAGATGTTCCATGGCAAGGCCGGTGTTCAGGTCAATGCCGATCTGCTGATATGCCTTGTATGCAAGCTGGCTGCAATAAAATGCGTCATCCGTTTCGGCGTTGAGAAAGTTCAAGTTGTATGGCTTGCCCACCTGTGCAAGACAGTATTCCGCGACCCGTGAGCGCAGTTCAAATTCCTCCTCCTCCGAGATTTGGAGACCATCCAGCGGAGAAGCGACTCCATAAAAGGTATCGAATAAAAGGCCGCGTTGACGCGCCATGCGTTCGGTATCCCAATGTCCGCCCGGCACATCAAAGGTGATGACACCGCGCGCGCCGGATTCGGCGCAGCGTCCATTGGGCCCGAGGTAGACGGCAACATGGTCCACGTCTCCGGGCACGAGTCGGCCAATGAGACGCCAGAACTCACCGGGCAAAATGTCGGGTTTACCGTTCATCGTGCAGATGACGTCGCCTGTTTGTACAGTACTACCTTC
>JANMSY010000673.1:0-5860 GCA_031389865.1 Anaerolineales bacterium
TTGAAAACCTATGCAAGGCGAAATTATACCCACAATGAACTGTGTGGTCTCGACAAATTTGTTTGCTACGCCTATACTCCGATAATCATCTTCGATCCATGAGGCGCATATGACCAAGCATCTTGTTGTTGTAGCAGGAAACATCGGCGTGGGAAAAACATCATTAACAGAGCGGATCGGCGCGCGGCTGAACTGGTGGACGGGGTATGAGTCTGTGGCAGACAATCCCTACCTGGCTGATTTTTATTCCGACATGCGTGCCTGGGCCTTCCATTTGCAGGTCTTTTTTCTGGGACACCGCGCCGAGCAGTATCTGGAAGCAGTGCGCGATCCGCGTTCGGCGATCCTGGACCGCAGCATCCATGAGGATTTTTTTATCTTTGCGCGTGCCCTGCATCACATGGGCGATGTGGCCGAGCGTGACTATCTGGCGTACCGCCGACTCTTTGAGATCGTGATGGCCGGGCTGCCGAGGCCGCACCTGTTGATCTACCTCAAGGCACCTGTAAATGTTTTGATGGATCGGATTCGCCGCCGCGCCCGCAATATGGAAACCGGCATCACGCCTGAATATTTGACCCTGCTCGAATCCTTCTACAACGACTGGCTGGGTGCGTTTGACATGTGCCCGGTCCTGACGATCAGGACGGATGACCTTGACTTCGTGCATCAGAAGAATCATCTTGAGACGGTGATCGCACGCATCCAGGATAAACTTGCCGGCAAGGAAATCGTTGAGTTTTAAGAAAGGAGACAGTATGGACATTGTGCATCGGAGCCGGGAGAGGATGAAAAATAGGCCATCCAAACGATCATACTCTTCCTGGCTCAGAGATTATTCATGCAGGACATGATCGTCACGCAAATTGAGAAGTAAATATATATGAAATCAACCCGCATCATTGTTCTTACATGGCTGGCATGGGCGATCATTGTGATAGGCTTTCAAGCCTGGGCAACTGCGCGCATTGATCCAAAATATCCCGACCGCGCACAGGATTGGACGAGTCGATTTACGAACGAAGGCTATCAGGACGGGCATGTCTATTTGCTCGAGCCGTTCATGAACAATCAAGTCGCGTGGGATTCGGAATATTACCTGGCAATTGCCACGGGCGGATACGACGACCCGCGTTCGCCACATCTCACACCTACAGGGGTCTCCACGACTGTCGTGGACCACACTGTCCAGCAGTCGGGCTCCAGCTTTGCCCAGAGCATTTCCCTGAGTTATGCCTTCTTTCCATTCTATCCATTGATGATCAGAATATTTGCGTTCCCTTTGCAGGTCTTTGGGATGAACGTGATCGCTACAGCGACGCTGGCGGGGGTGATCGTTTCCGCATTTGGAGCTTTGCTTGGGATGCTGGCTTTATTCGATTTAACGCGCGATAGCCTTGGCGAGGAAGGCGCGCTTCGTGCGGCCTTTTATCTGATCATCTTTCCGACAGGTTTCTTTCTCCTGCAGGTCTACACCGAGGGCCTGTTCGTGGGCCTTGCGTTCGGATGCCTTGCCATGTTGAAGCGCAAAAACTGGCTTGCCGCCGCATTGCTGGGAACCTTCGCGACGCTGACGCGTGCTGTTGGTGTGACCCTGATCATTCCCCTGCTGGTGATGTGGTTTCGTACAGGCGAATGGATGGATATTGATATGGAGTGGGGTCAGATTTTCCACCACGGGATTCCGCGCCGCCCGCTCTATCATTTCCTGCTCGCCATCTCGCCGCTGGTTGCTTTTCTGATTTGGAAGTTTTCCTACCTGGGCCTCGCTTTCGATTACATCGAATCCAATTATTTTGGTCGCGGCTTTTTATCCCTGGGCTCCGCGTTCTATTCGTGGTCGGGGGCTTTTCGAACCATGCTGCAGGGGATTGAACCGCAACACACAGCCTACTATCTTACAGAGTTTCTTGGGCTTGCAATTGCCATTGCTGCATGCGGTTTTTGCATAAAAAAGTACCCGGAACTTGGCTGGTTCAGCCTGGCTGTGTTTTTGATCTCCTGGGGCAGCGGACCTGCCCAGGGTATCCATCGTTATATCCTCGGCGCTCCTGCAGTATTCGTTGCACTGGCACATTGGGGAAAGAATCCGGTCTTTGACCGGGCCTGGACGATCCTGAGCATACTGCTCATGGGTGCGCTTGCCATGTTGTTTGCGTTCGACATGTGGGTAGCCTAGAAACACAGTCTTTCGTGTACAATAGAAATAAGCCCATGTCTGTAAACCTACTCGCTCGCATACCCTTCTTTACCGACCTTCCAGTCGATGAATTGGACTTGATCAGGGAAGGTATGGAAGTCGTCAATTTGAAGCCTGGTGAGATCCTCTTTCGGGAGGGGGATCCGGGTGAGCATATGTACGTCGTGGTGAGCGGGGAACTTGAGATCCTGATGGCGCCGGATACGACGAATGAACTGATCCTTAATATCATTCATGCAGGTGAATATCTCGGCGAAATGAGTCTGGTGACAGGGGCGCCGCGCACAGCGAGTGTCCGGGCACGCGACGATGTTGTCCTGCTCAGCATCAGTCGGACTCAGTTGATGGATCTGCTGCAGCGGCATCCTCATCTTGCGAGCACGATGGTCAATGTATTGAGTCGCCGCCTCGACAATACAAACGCTTCCACGTTCCGTGACCTGACAGAAAAGAATCGTCAGCTTCAGCAGGCTTTTGATGAACTCAAGGCCGCACAGGAGCAGTTGATCGAAAAGGAACGCCTCGACCGGGAACTGCAGGTTGCTGCCGACATCCAGATGTCCATCCTGCCCGATGTTCTTCCACTGGTGGAAGGTTTTGACTTCGGGGGACGCATCCTTCCCGCACGGCAGGTGGGTGGGGACTTTTACGATGTTTTTATTTTGGATAATCACAAAGTCGGTGTAGTCATCGGAGATGTGGCAGATAAGGGTGTGCCGTCTGCCATCTTCATGGCAAGGTCGCATGCCCTGATCATCGCGGAAGCAGACAGTACAACATCACCTGTGGATGTGTTGCTGCGTGTGAACAGCCATGTCACGCGCCTCGAAAAATCCACGCAGTTTGTAACCGCTCTGTACGGTGTGCTTGATACCGACACAGGTGAATTTTCCTATGCCCGGGCCGGGCACGAACCTCCGCTGTTGTTAACCGCGGATGGTGATGTCCAGCGTCTGCCGCATAAGCCAGGCATGGCCCTGGGCTTGTGGGAGCACATTACCCTTGATGATTACACGGTTCAGCTGCCAAAAGGATCCATGCTGGTAATGTTCACAGATGGAATGACAGACTGCCGTAACCCGAAGGGTGAGCCATTCGGATTGCAGCGGATCAAACAGACAATGTCCGGCTTGGGGCCGGTCACGGCTCAGTCGGGTTGTGACCAGTTATTCGATGGGCTGATGCTCTATCAAAGCGGAGCCAAGCAGGATGACGACGTGACATTGGTCGCGATACACGCACTGTAAAAAGTGGGCTTCACAACGAAGCCCACTTTTTTTATGCTTTATCCAGTGCCTGCTTTATATCCTCTATCAGATCGTCCTGATTCTCAATCCCTACTGACAACCTGACCAGCCCGGGATCAACATCCAGCTGTGAGCCAGCTACCGAGAGATGAGTCATCGAGGCCGGGACTTCGATCAAAGACTCGACGCCGCCGAGTGACTCAGCGAGCGTGAATATCTTTGTACTTTCGACAACCTTGATGGCCGCCTCACGTCCGCCCTTCATGATGAATGAGATCATTCCGCCACCGTTCTTCATTTGCTGCCGGGCAACTTTATATTGTGGATGCGCTGAATGGAAGGGATAGATGAGACGTTCCACCTGGGGATGTTCTTCAAGAAACGCAACGATAGCCATCGCGTTTTCTGCATGGCGTTCCATCCGCAATGGGAGCGTCTTGATGCCACGTAATACGAGGAATGAATCCATCGGCCCGATCACTGCGCCGACCGCGTTCTGCAGGAAGTACAATTGATCGGCAAGCTCCCTGTCTTTCACAATGACCGCGCCACCGACCACATCCGAGTGACCACCCAGGTATTTCGTCATGGAATGCACAACAACATCCGCGCCCAGCTCCAGCGGACGTTGAAGGTAGGGGGTGGCAAACGTGTTATCCACCACAAGCAATGGATTGTTTGGGTGTGCGTGAACAATTTCGGCAACCGCACGAATATCGGTAATACGAAGGTAGGGATTGGTCGGAGTCTCCAGCCAGACGAGCCGCGTGGACGGAGTCAAAGCCTCAGCCACCGATTCAGGATCGGTGGTATCGGCAAACGTAAAGTCCAGGTTGGAGCGGCGCAGCACTTTGTCAAATAAGCGGAAGGTGCCGCCATAAACATCGTTGCCCGCCAGTATATGTGAACCCGCGTTGAGTAAGCGCAGGACGGTGTCGGTTGCCGCGAGCCCGGATGCAAACGCCAGGCCAAAACCCCCGCCTTCCAGCGCGGCAAGACAATCCTGCAGGGCCTTGCGCGTGGGATTCATGGTACGCGAATATTCATATCCCTGGCGCGGCTTGCCCACGCCATCCTGCATATACGTGGATGTGAGGTATACGGGCGTCATCACAGCACCGTTGTTCGGGTCGGGTTCCTGTCCCGCGTGTATGGCTAATGTCTCGAATTTCATTCCGTCTCCTGTAATGTTTGGCTGGCAGCCAACGTCTGGAACTCTGGTTAACGATAAATATTATACGAGGAAACATGACAAAAACGATTTTGGCAGTTCTGGCGCATCCGGACGATGAATCATTCGGTGTAGGCGGCACACTCGCGCTGTATGCAAGCAAAGGATATGACACCTATTATGTTTGTGCGACGCGCGGGGAGGCAGGCACAGTTGACGAGGAATTTCTGAAGGGCTTTACCAACACTGCTGAGCTTCGTACAGGCGAGTTATTGCGTGCCGCGAAGATTCTTGGCTTGAAGGAAGTCTTCTTTCTGGGATATCGCGATTCGGGCATGCCCGGCATGGAAGACAACAATCACCCCGATGCACAGATCAACCATTCCATTGATGAAGTAGCGGGCCGTGTGGTGAAATACATCCGCGAGCTCAAGCCTGATATCGTCATCACATTCGACCCGATCGGTGGATACAAACATCCCGACCACATCCATGTTCACAAGGCGACAGTGCTTGCCTTCGAAAATGCGGATGACGCCTCCTTCCACCCGGAAGCGGGGGCGCCGTTTAAACCGCGTGCGCTTTACTATCAGGTTTTCCCGCGCTGGTTTCTGCGCTGGACTACGCGTCTCATGCCTTTGTTTGGCAAGGACCCCACCAAGTTCGGCCGCAATGGCGATATCAACCTGAAGGAACTCGCCGAAGTTGATTTCCCGGTGCATGTGCGGCTGGATATCCGCCCGGTGGCAGCGATCAAGAGTGAAGCGGGCGCGCAGCATGCATCACAGGGAGGTGTGGGAATGCGCCGTGGATTGATGGGTTTCATAACCAAAGTGTTTGGAGAACAGGAGGATTACATGCGGGCGTATCCTCCTGTCAACGGGAATCACCGCCTTTTACGCGATCTGTTTGACGGGTTATAAATAGTCATTACATGATAGTCAGATGGCACTGGGTGCCCAGCGCAGGGCGTATCGAGCCCCTTGGTTTAATGTTATTAGGTTAGTTCTTGGTGCAAAACTCTCAAGATCAGCCTTGCGAAGGTTTTCAGCAAGCGCCGAAGCACCTTAAGAGCAACCTTCGCAAGGCTTTTGCACCAGAAACTAAATTAATTTTGTCCAACTGAAGTTGTACCTGTTTATGGGGGAAAGGTTTCTCGTTGTACATGAAAGTCTGATGAAACGGGTAGGAATTCTTGATATATCCCAAAACCCTGGAATATCCTGACATATATTTCGTTAT